>JBBSNR010000230.1:0-5312 GCA_038260635.1 Phormidesmidales cyanobacterium | reverse complement strand
GATCGCCCGCTATAGAAGTGAGACCGGCAGAGAGACTGTAAAAGTGCTTCCCCCATTCGGCTGGCTAGTGACGGAGAGGGTTCCACCGTGAGCTTTCGCGATCGCGCTTGCAATTGCCAATCCCAACCCAGAACTCCCCGATTGCCCCGACCGGGCCGCATCTACCCGATAAAACCGGTCAAAAATTTTCTCTCGGTGCTCTGGCGCAATGCCAATGCCCGTGTCGCGCACTGAGATCGCTGCCTGCTGTTGGATTTGCTTGAGAATTAACGTGACTTGTCCGCCTTTTGGGGTGTAGGTGATAGCGTTATTTACCAAATTCAGCACCAGCCGGTACAGTTGTTCTTCATCGCCCAGTACAGTCAGAGGAGCTGGGGGCTGGGAATCGACGGCGAGCGTGATGCCTTTGGATATTGCGAAAGCTGCCATCTCTTCATGAATATCGCTCAGGAGGTCTTGTAAACAGCGGGGCTTTTTGATCAGCGGGCGCTGTTCGCTGTCGAGCCGAGAAAGCAGCAGCAAGTCGCTCACCAGCGTTGTTAGCCGGTAACTTTGGCGATTGATCACCGTCAGCGTTTCCTGTGCCTCTGCTTCAGAAAGCTCAGGCAGGCGAAGCACCGATTCTACCGTGGCGCGGATCGCGGCTAAAGGGGTGCGCAGTTCGTGCGCGGCATCGGCTGTGAACTGTTGGATTTGATTGTAGGACTGGTAGATTGGCCGCATGGCGAGGCCCGACAGCCACCAGCTTGCAATGGTTACGACCAATAGCGACAACAGTAGACCAATTAGCAGGCTCCAGCGGACTGAGGTCAAATACCGATCAAAGTCTTGAAAGGAGCGCCCCACTAGCAGATAGGCCCAGGCTTGTGAGCGGTTGCTTTCTAACATGATCGCCACCTGGTGATATTCCTGACCGCTCTCATCTTGCAAGGCCTGCAAGGGCGGAGAAGGCGCTGTCAGCGGCAGCCCTTCGGGGCGAATGCCGCCGGTTGCCAACAGGTTGCCCGCCGGGTCGATAATGCGAATGTAGTAGTCGTGCTGATAAGTTCTTTGCAGCCCGTGAGGCGACTCGGTGATCGGCTGGGTACAAGTCTCCTGTGATAGGCATAAATCCGGCAGGAGTTGGGGCGATATCTGGTCTAGCTGGGCTGGGCTAGAGACATTTGCTTCTATCGCATCGTGAACGGCATCGGCGACTGACTTAATTTCGCGGTCAATGGTAACCTCATGGGCGTGGGCGATCGCCCGATACACCCCCAGTCCCAACAGCGTTAAAATCGCCCCCATTACCCCGGCGTACCAGACGGCAAGCTGAAGCCGAGAGCGGCGAAAAAGCTGATTTTGAGCCGGCTGGTGCGGCGGCTTGGGCGCGTTATTCCGTAGGGTTGAACCGATATCCCATGCCATACACAGTCTCAATCAGCACATCATATTTTCCTAGCTTACGCCGTAGCAACCGCATTTGAGCGGCGACAACATTGCTGCTCGGTTCGCCGCCCAATTCCCAGAGCTGGTTTAGCACCTGCTCGCGGCTGAGAATTTGGTTAGGATGCTCCATCAGGTACAGCAGCAGCAAAAACTCTTTTTGGGTAAGCTCTATCGGCTGCTCTATCGCTTCACCAGGGTGGAGAATGGCGATGCGGCGATCGCAGTCCAACAGCAACGGCCCCCGCTGGATCTGAGCAGGCTTAAATTCAGGACTCCTACGCCTGAGCGCTCGCAGCCTCGCCAACAGTTCAGCCATGCTAAAAGGCTTTACCAGATAATCATCTGCGCCCGAATCCAATCCGGCGATCCGATCTTCAATTTTATCTCTGGCGGTCAGCATCAAAACGGGCAAAGCGTGCTGGTATAGCCGCAGCCACTGGCAAAGCTCAACGCCGGTCATTCCGGGCAGCGCCCAGTCAAAAACGCCGACCGTATAGAGAGAGACATCGTGCTCTAAAAAGTTACGCGCCTCGTCTCCCGACTGCGCCCAGTCCACCACATACGCCTCCTGAGTCAAGGTACGCTTGATGGCTTTACCCAAATCAGGTTCATCTTCAGCTAAAAGAATGCGCATAGGAAACGGAGGACAGTTCAGTATCGGCAGAGAGTGGCTACACTATAAACCGGCATGGATACAGCGCTCCCGACTCAGCGGAACTGTCTTCACGAACCTGTCTTCACGAACCTATCTTCACGAACCGGCGCTGAAATGGCTAGACCTCCAACACCATTCATTCCTCAGCGACTGCAACCGGCTCAGGTGCTGGCACATTCAGCACCGGGTTTTCGGTGAAAAATCCTCTGGGCATAATCTTAAAAGTCGCCCGGTGAATGGTCATAATTGGCCACTCTTCCGGTCTGGGAATGTGGGTCACACCCTGAGTGTACCAGGCAACAATATCTTCACCTTCTAAAGATTCATCATCGGCGACCCACTGCGGGAGCCCTTCATTCGGCTGGCTTTGGTTGGGATAGTCTCCAGCCGCATACAGCTCATCAGCATCGTACTTTGTCACCCAAAAATGATGAGAGGCAAACTGCCCTCGCTGTCGCACGTTGGAGGCTTCGAGCGGATAGAAAATTGCGTTGCTACCCGGCATCAGCATGTAGGCTGAGGGCATCCCAAGCGAGTTCATCTCCGGACTCGTAATCATCCACGAACGGCTTTGAGCCAGGCTCATATCTCGAACGGCTGCTGTCTCTGATTCCAATGGCGTCATTCCCATCTCAAAGGCATTGGCCTGTGGATTGGTCTTGCTTTGGGGTAAAGCCGCCACGTTCATTTCGGCCACGCTGTTGACCGGGCCGTCTACATCAAAATCCAGGCGAAAGTTTAAAAAGTGCTGATGGTTTACCGCCACCACATTCGGGGCGACCAGCGTGCCCAAATGGTCGCCGGTCTCAGTCATATCGTCTGTGCCTTGAGTGAGCATAATGCCCGTCAGATCAGTCTGCTCCTCGATGGTGCCATCTTCATGAAAAATCCAGCTGATGGCGTAGTCGTAGTTGCCAATGGCGGCAACGGTAGTCATCACCAGCTCTCGGCTACGTCGCCCTTCGTTGCTGTAGTTGTTAAAGTCGTAATGCCGCCAGAGAATGCCTGCGTCGCGCTCGTACAGAGCAATTACATCTTCTGAAACACTGGGCTCGCCCGCATCGTCTGCAAACAGCGCGTCCATCAAAACAGCATTTTGCGGTACCTCATTGCCTAAGACCATCGGCGTAGAGAGCCAGCCAAAGCGATACTCACCCACATCAAAGGCGCTTCTGACGGCCCAGTCGGGATTCGTCTCGGCATAGGGTACGACCATTTCAGACAGGCCAGCGCGATATAGAACAGGGCGCTCAGTCCCCTTATCCGTATAAGACACCTGGTAGAGAGTCAAGCCTTCTCGCTGATGCAGAAGATATCGAAACTTCCAGTTTTGCCAGGTGACCTCGTTGCCCTTAACTTCAAAAGTAGCGCCTTCGGGCTGTTGAATTAGCAGCGGCTTAGGCGCTGGCTGTAAGGGGCCGACACTGGCTTCGTCGTAGTCAAAGTTTTCCTCTGAGTAAGCATGAGTGCCCAAGTCGGTGACACTATAAACTTCTTGACCGTTGAGATCGACGACCACCATGAGACCTTCAATCGGTGCGCCATAGTAGTTGATGCTGTCGGGGTGGTAGTAAGTGATGCCTCGCAGCAGTCGTTTACCAGAATCTCGCTCGGCCTGACTCATCAGCCCCGGTGCCCAACCATCCACGACAGCACCTTCAAAATCGGTAATGCCTCGGCGCTGCATTGCTTCTTGCCAGCGAGGATCGGCTTTAGCCAGAGCGTCTAGCAGTTCGTACTCTTCATCTAAGATGGCGGGCTGTACGCCAGGGACTTCTGCCCAGGCAGAGAGGGTTGCGCTCTTCAGATCTACGGCGGCTTCGTAGGTTTTGCCTTCTGAAGGATCTAGCACCACCACAAAAGCAGAACGCTGCACCGGATCACCCGGCTGAAAGCTTAGTACGGTTTCTTTGTCAGGTTCTTTCAGGGAAACGTTGGGAAACCTGGCCCGCTCAGATAGAGGATGCGCTGCTTGAACTGCCCCTACAGCCATCTCGATTTCGTCAGCGGTGAGCGGATCTAGGGGATGAGGGGCGATAGAGGGCTGAGCCGGAGAAGGACGCAGGGTTAGGGTGACTATTAGTATTGCAGCGATCGCACCTGCCACTACCATCCTTAGCCACCTCAGTCTCAACCACCCCAGTCTCAACCACCTATGTCTGACGGTCATAAAACTCAGCTCTTGCTAGTAGGACATGCAGCAGAATCCAGGCGAGGATATCATGAGCCTACTGGCGTGAGATGTTACATTTGCTGCATTTAGAGCAGATAATTGGGCGAAAATTTTCTTTAGCCAGCACCAAAGTTCAAATAAGAGGTACCCATGCGCCATCAAGTCTCCCAATCAAAGGTTTTTGCGGTCAGTCTTGCGATCGCTGGCCTAGTGTTAGTGGGCTGCACAGCTGCCAAGGAAACAGATCTTGCCGCCACGGAAAATGTCTCTAATGCGCCAGCTGCTCTGGTTAGCGAAATCACCGTCTTTCGAAGCCCGACCTGTAGCTGCTGCGGTCAGTGGATAGCGCACGCCGAGGCCGCAGGCTTTCAGGTGAAAGACGAAATCACCGAAGACATGAGCGCCATTAAGCAGCAGTATGGCGTTCCAGACAGTCTGACCTCCTGCCATACAACTGTCGTGGGTGATTACGTGATTGAAGGACACGTCCCTGCTGAGGATGTGCAGCGGCTGCTCACCGAGAAGCCAGACATCGCCGGTATCGCCGTCCCCGGAATGCCGGTTGGCTCACCTGGTATGGAATCGGGCGACTATGTGGAGCCTTACACCGTCTTTTCGTTTACCGAATCTGGTGAGACCGCCGCTTTTGCCGAACACTCGTAGCGACTTCTTTTATGCAACGCAGACAATCTTTCTCTGTGAGCGCGGCAGGTGTCGTCTCCGTTTTACTCGCTCAGTGCAGCCGCCAGTCTGCGCCCTTGTCTCAGTTGCCCGCTGCGCAAAAGGCGGCGCAGTCCTCTACCCAGATGGATTTGCCGATTGTCTGTAGGAATGTGAATGGCCTGTTAGAGATGGATCAGAAGCCAGCTATAAAACCATTGAGCTAGGCATGATGGGCGTGGTCGATGTGCAGATGTAGCCTCGACCCGCTTCAAGGAAATTTACCTAACCCCCTTGACCCTCGACCCAACTATAGAGTTTATGCTGATAGCAACAACGGGTCAGGTAGTTCTAAGGAATTATGAAACTTCAATTCAACGTCCCCAACATGGCCTG
>JBBSNR010000229.1:0-5323 GCA_038260635.1 Phormidesmidales cyanobacterium | reverse complement strand
ATGAGCATGAGCACCCCATGCTCATCAATATTGATAGTGTCTGTTTTGACCTGAATGCCGATCACCGCATCTGCGCCCAGTTTTGTGGCCCGGCTCTCTATTTCTTTGAGAGCCTCCTGCTGACCCTTTTCAAAAACTCGCTCGTAAGCCGCCGTGCGCCCCCCTAAGACATCCCTAATACCCGCAAAGAAATCTCGTAGGGCATTGCTGCCGTAAACTACTTCAGCAGTGACAATTCCAAGGTAAGTTTGAATATTCTCTCCTTGAATGAAATCAGTTGTTGATAGAATCATGAGTCAAACCTGGCAAAGCTAGTTTTATCTTGGCTTATTTTTGATCTTTTAGGAGGTTAGCCCATGGGCTATCGGTATAAGTTCACAGCGCTGCTAGCAACGGTTGGAATAGTGATCGCTCCGCTGCTAACAGCTAGAGCCGCAGATGCCCTAGAGCCTGGTTCGCTGGCAATAGAGCGCAATTGGCACGACCTGATTGCTCAAGCCGACCGCGACGATCTCAGCGACGAACAAAAAGAGCGCCTCTCCAATCTGCTCGGCGAAGCTCAAAAGAAAATTGATTCGAGGGACTATGGAGGCGCGATCGCCCTCTACCAGCAGGCCCTTCAAGTTGACCGAGACAATACTCGCATCTATTCCGGCATCGCCTACTTGCAGCTCAAACAAGGCAACTTTGAAGCCGCCGCTGAATACTACCGGCAGGCGCTTGACCGAGACCCCCGTAATTTGGCCTTTCACTATGGCCTGGCCCACAGCCTGTTTATGGATGAGCGATATGAGCAGTCAGCCGACGCCTACCGCGCCCTGATTGACATTAGCCCGCGTGCTGCCGATGCTTTTATCGGGCTAGGCGGCTCGCTGCTGCGCCTGGAAGCGTATGAGGAAGCGCGCAGTGCCTACGAACAGGCCGTCAGCATCGCGCCGACCAATGCCCAGGCCTATGAGGCAATCGGCAGGCTCTATCTGGCTCAAGATGACTATGCCGCTGCCCTTAGTCCGCTAGAGCGATCGCTCTCTCTCGATGCCAATCGCAGCAGCGTATATGCCACTCTGGGCACTATTTGGCTAGAGCAAGGCAACGACTCCCGCGCCTTCGACGCCTTCCAGAGCGCTGTGCGGCTCAACGCTAGCGACGCCGAGTCACAGTTTCGATTGGGAAAGCTTCTACTGGACCGGGGTGACGAAAATGCCGCGCTCAACCACCTAGAGCAAGCCGTTGAGTACGACCCCGACTTGATGCCTGCCCAGGCTAGCCTGGGCGAATTGCTGCTAGCTCGTGAGCAATATCTTCGGGCTGTCCTGTCTTACCGGCGACTGATTCGTGCTTTCCCAGAAGATCCGGGGGTGCGCTATAACCTAGCCCTAGCCCTCTGGGGGCAGGGCAATCACAACGCCGCGCTTGAAACCCTAGACCAGGCGCTGCGCCTGTATGAACGGCAAGACGACAGCGGTGGCAGCGATCGCGCCACCGCACTGCTAGAAGCCTGGCGCGAAGACTATCAGCCCTAATTCACAGCTGTAACCCGCCACCTGAGTTTAAAGCTGACCCAGAAGTTCCAAAGGGCGACCGGGCCAATGGCGATCAGGTTGGCGAGGTATTTGAGACTTTTTCCAAAGACCAGGTTGTAAAATACGTTAAGCAGCAGCACGTTTAAGATCAGCCCGATCAGACAGATAATATTGAACTTTAGCAAACGCTTAAACCGAGTGCTCCAACCTTTTTGCTGCTGAGTCATATCGGCAAACGTCCAGGCATCGTTCCACAAAAAGTTATTGATAATGGCGACCTCGGCGGCAATAATTTTGCTGCGAGTGAGGGCCAGGCCAATGCCGTCGCTGAGCAAATAGAGAACGGCCATATCCACCAAAACACCGCTCAGCCCGACGAGGCCATAGCGAATGAAGCGCTTCACAGGCAGCTGCTGCGGCAGCTTTTGCCGCAGGCGACCGACTCTGCCACGCGATGGCGTAGCCTCTCCTGCGGAGAATCGCAGCCTGGCCAAATGCCCTAAATACTCTACATATTGCTTCCAGGTAACCTTACTCTCACCCGACTCGCGCTCTTGAAAAACGTAGCCCACTTCAGCGATCTGGTCGATACTGCCTCGGCCAATCACCTCTAGCAAAATTTTGTAGCCTAAAGGGTTGAGATGAGGACCCGAGATCGCGCTGCGTCGCACCATAAAGTAGCCGCTCATCGGATCGCTCACCCGCCCTACTACTGCCGGACAAACCATCAGGCCGAGCATTTGAGCCCCCCGCGATAAAAACCGCCGAACGATGCTCCAGTCGCTGACCCCGCCCCCCTCTACATGGCGACTGGCAGCGGCCAAATCAGCCCCATCTAGGGTTGCTTGCAGCAGCTTGAGCAGCACTTCTGGCGGGTGCTGAAGGTCAGCGTCGATCACGCCTAAAATTTCGCCTCGGGCAACCTGCCAGCCGCGAATTACGGCTGAAGAAAGCCCGCGCTCGCCCTGACGGCGCATGACTTGCAGCTGCCGATAGGTGGCTGTGAGGTCCTGAGCGACCTGCCAGGTGCGATCAGGGCTATCGTCATCCACAAGAATAAGCTCGTAGCTGCCGGGAATGAAGTCATCGAGCAGCTTAACGAGCTGAGCGACAATTTTGGCGACGTTGCCACGTTCGTTGTAAGTCGGAATGACCAGCGAAAACTTGGGAGGTGAAGCCGCTGATGTCGTCAGAACCTCGGCGGCTGAGGGCGCGGTGATGGGCACCTGTAAAGGGCCTGATGGCGGTAAGAGCAGCGGCTGGTTCATGGCGAAATAACGGCGTTAGCGAGATGGGCATATTAATAATGCAAACTTAACAGCAGATTACCCGTAGGGCCTTTTTGTGAACCCCGTACAGGGGATTTATATAAAAGGATTAAATTTCAGCGAACATCATTCGGTTTTGTTGAATTGCAAGCCTCACATCGAGTATCCCTAGAGCAAGTACCTCTAGTTAGATGAACAACCAGTATACGAAGTAAACCGGTTAGAAACCTAGAAAATCTGAACAGGGTCATATGGAGACAACTTTGCCAAACCAGTCAGCTGTAGACATTTCTATAGTAGTGCCGCTCTACTGTGAGGCGTCAAACATTGACTATTTGTTCAAACGCTTAGAAACCGTGCTCAATCGGCTGGGTACGACCTATGAAATCATCTGCGTAGATGATGGCAGCTCTGACAACACTGTTCAGGTCTTAAAAGATCACCGGCAGCGCAATCCCCAGATTAAAATCGTGGCGCTCTCCCGCAACTTTGGCAAAGAGCTGGCCCTTACCGCTGGAATTGACTATGCCTCTGGAGCGGCTGTAGTGCCAATCGATGCTGATTTGCAAGACCCACCAGAGCTGATAGAGGTGCTGGTGGCTAAGTGGCGAGAGGGCTATGACGTTGTTTATGCCAAGCGGCGATCGCGCGAGGGAGAAACCTGGCTAAAGCGGATGACGGCCAACTCTTTTTACCGGGTGATGGAGCGCATGAGCAAGGTGCCTATTCCCCGAGACACTGGCGACTTCAGGCTGCTAGATAGACGGGTAGTAGAAGTAATTAAGCAGCTGCCTGAACGCACCCGATTTATGAAAGGGCTATTTGCCTGGGTGGGCTACCGCCAAGTTGAGGTGATGTATGACCGGGAGCCTCGCTACAGCGGCGAAACCAAGTGGAACTACTGGCGGCTGTGGAACTTCGCCATTGACGGAATTGCCTCTTTTAGCCTGGCACCCCTGAGAATGTGGAGCTACGTCGGCATCGGATTTGCGGTGCTCTCTTTTCTCTATGGCTCCTTTTTGTTTTTGCGCACGCTGATATCAGGTACTGATGTGCCTGGCTATGCCTCTTTGATGGTGGCAGTGCTGTTTTTAGGCGGGGTGCAAATGGTCAGCCTGGGCATCTTAGGTGAATATCTGGGGCGCGTCTACGAAGAGGTGAAAGGTCGCCCGCTCTATCTGGTGCGAGATGCCTACGGTGTAAAGAAAGCACCGATTGCTCCTGAAGCGCGGATTCAGACCCGATAAGTGATTTAGCAACTCAATTACAAGAGAATACGTTAGCGCTATGACTCGTTCCTTTGATCGTTCTATCCAAGCAGACCTGGGCTTGAAGACAAATTTTGCTCGCAGCCAGTGGGCGACAGCAATGGAAGTCTTACTATTACTGTGCATTGCCACAGCAACCGGGCTGCGGGTACTATGGGCCGGAAAACGAGAGCTGTGGTACGACGAGGTGCTCTCTGTCCTGCTGGCGACAGGACAAAAAAATGCATACCTTTTGCCAGACGACGCGCCATTTGCGCTAAAAGACTTTTCGTCTTTGTTGCATTTGCCAGCTGAACAAGGAATTTCTGGCGCTTTAGAAACAGTTAAAGATGTTTTGAAAGGCATTTTAGGAGACCCGCATCCGCCACTGTTTTATTTAAGTGAGCATGGATGGATGCGGCTGTTCGGCAACAGCGAAGCCTCTTTGCGTAGCCTGGTTGTACTGGTGAGTTTGGCTACACTGCTGGTGGCCTATGGGTTAGGGCGACGGGTGCTTGGCCAGCGAGGCGGACTGGTTTTCACGGCGCTGCTCTCACTTAATCCGTTCTTTTTCTCTCACTCTTTAGATTTGCGCATGTACACCGCCCTGGTGTTTTGGGTGGCGGTGAGCGGCGGATGCTTCCTAGCTTTGGCTGGAGTCGAAGCCGAGGTTCGCTCTAGTGTTAAACCCTCTGCTAAATCTCACAGCTGGCAGCGCTGGCTGCTGCGAGGCGGCATGGCGATCGCCATCACAGCTGGGCTGCTGACCCAGTACTTGTTTGCCTACTGGCTGTTTGCCCTGGGAGCGCTCGTTCTGTATTTAGACCGTAAGCACTGGTTTCAGCACGGGCTGACAATGGGAACAGGGATACTGTTGTTTATGCCCTGGGTGCTATGGGGAACCCGCCAGCAGCTGCACAACCGCCGGGATGTGCTCGATCAAATTTCGTCAGTAGGGGGACCGCTACAGTCGGCTTTGGAGCATGGTAAAGACCTGGCTCAAACAGTTGGGAATCATCTGCTGTTGGGTAGTATGGCCACCAGCATGGAGCCGCTAGACAGTCCGATTAAGCCAGCGGCGGTGGCGATTGGCTGTGGAGTTCTTGGCTTTTTGGCAATGTGCGTAGTGAGCCTTTACCGACGTCGGCAGTACCGGGTGATGATGATTAGCCTGCTGATGGGGCTGGTGCCGCTAGCGGTGGCTTTAGCAATTGATATTGCAGCAAATACCTATACGCTGGGTTTCGGCTGGGGTCGCTCTGCCATAGTGGCGCTGCCGGGGTGT
>JBBSNR010000228.1:0-5350 GCA_038260635.1 Phormidesmidales cyanobacterium | reverse complement strand
GCGATCGCTCAGCAGGCTCGCACCATTCGCTTGCCGATTCACATTACCGAAAAGCTCAACAAGATCAAGCGCGTTCAGCGGGAGCTGTCGCAGAAGCTAGGGCGCAGTCCCAATGCGACTGAGATTGGCGAAGAGCTAGAGCTAGAGCCCAAGCAGGTACGCGAGTATCTCTCGATTGCTCGACAGCCGATCTCTTTAGACGTGCGCATTGGTGACAACCAGGATACTGAGCTGCAAGATCTTTTAGAAGATGACGGTGCTTCGCCTGAAGACTACACCGTGCAGCAGTCTCTGCGCCAGGACATCTTTAAGATGCTCTCAGAGCTGACGACTCAGCAGCAGGAAGTGATCAATCTGCGGTTTGGCTTAGCCGATGGCAATCCACTTTCTCTGGCTAAAGTGGGTCAGCGAATGGGCATCAGCCGTGAGCGCGTCCGTCAGCTGGAGCAGCAGGCGCTGAAGCATTTGCGTCGTCGGAAGGCTTCTATCAACGGTTATTTAGCTGCGAGCTAGTTGTTGGCTGACACGACATGACTAATTGAAAAGCGGACGGTGAGTTAATCTTGCCGTCCGCTTTTTTGTGTTTATTAAAGGGAGCTTTTCAGGGCGATCGCTGCCGTCTTCAAAGGGGAAAGCAGTGTTAAAGGCACTGCCAGATCGTTCAAGTCACGGAAGCCTGATTTTTTTTCTTTTTTGGGGCCGTGGTAGTCGCTGCCGCCGGTCATTAGCAGGCCGTAGGTTTGGCAGTATTCTTCTAGCTGGCGGGTTTGGCTGGGGCTGTGCGTAGGGTGATATACCTCAATGCCCATGAGCCCTGCTTCGACCAGCTCTGGCAAAATGGCTTCTACCGTGCCGCCGCGAAAGATGCAGGGGTGTGCCCAGACGGAGACCGCGCCGCACTGGGTCAGGAGCTCAATGCCTTCTTGGGCGGTAAATTTTTCGTAGGGGACGTAGGCGGGGCCGTCGTCTTTTAAGAAGCGGTCGAAGGCTTCGTTGTTAGATTTGACGTGGCCTGCTTTTTTGAGGGCGCTAGCAATGTGGGGGCGGCCCGGTGCCATTGACCCGGACAAATCAGGCAGCTCAATTGGGTAGCCCAGTTCAGCCAGTTTTGCAGCCATTTTACGGGCGCGGCGTTTGCGGCCTTCGACTCGTTCTTGCAGGGGCGATCGCAGTTTCTCCTGATCCGGGTAAAAGCCCAAAATATGCATGGAGCGGCCATTGTAAACGGTGCTCAGTTCGATGCCGGGGACAATTTCGAGGTTGAGCGGGGTGGCAGTGGCGATCGCCTCATCCCAACCGGCCATCGTGTCGTGATCAGTAATCGCCAGCGCCTTGACGCCTTTTTCCGCTGCAAACTTCACCAGCGCAGCAGGCGAGAGGCTGCCATCTGAACAGGTGGTGTGGCTGTGGAGTTCGAGCATAGGGGCAAGTGTGTTTGAAAAGACTTAGCTTTGTTTAGTATCTCTCGAAAGCTAGTTTTTGAGCTGCTGTGCGAACCAGAGGGCAGCTTTGCCGTTCGATGCTTGCGCCATTTTTTGAATGGTGGCTTCTAGCAGGTTCACAGATAGTCCTGTTAGAGCGCTAGAGGTTTCGCAAGTTTGGTAGGTGCCGTTTTCGTCTAGCCGGAAAATGAAAACGCGGCCACCTCTCACATCGATCACCCAGTACTCTGGGATTTTCAATGAGGCGTAGAGTTTTTTCTTTTCGTCTAGATCTGTGGCGAGCGTCGTGTCTGAGACTTCGCCGATAAAGTCGGGCACGGGCCATTTGTGTAGGTCGATTTGCCGTTGCTCTCCCGGCTCCCATTTTGGATAATTCTCACCCAGGTAAACGACCAGATCGGGAGCGCCTGCCTTAAGCGGCTTTTTCTCGAACAGGCAGCGTCCTAACGACGTGAAGGTTTGGTCGGGGTTTTGTGCAAACCATGCAAACAGCATGGCTGTAAACAGGTCGCAAATTGCTGCATGATTGATGCCTTCCCAACCCATATCGACGACCAGAAGTGAATTTTCATCAAAGAATAGTCGCCAGTGCTTTTCGTCGTGTTCGAGTTCGTCGCGGCGATCGCAATACTCTTCCCAAGTCGCCGGTTGCCAGCGGTAAAGTGGGGTTGGCTGTGGACTAGGGTTAGAGGGATAAGTGACGCTGAGGGCAGTCATGGGTAGGCGTTTTGATAAGGCCGATGCTTCAAGCGTAGCAGACTTCAAATTTGTGGAAAATTCTTGATAATTTGACCTGTTGGTCGGAATGACTCTTTATAATTTAGCTAATTGCTTTGAGATTCTCTATGGCTGACCCTGTAACGTTTACGGCTAGCGCGATCGCTCAATTGGCTTTTCAAGAATTTTTGCAGACGAGTGCTGGCGAGCTGGCAAAGAAATTTTCGGCAGAGGCCATTGCAAAAATGGGCGAGCTGCGTCGGATGATATGGAACCGGTTGCAGGGTAAGAATGCAACGGCTGAGATCGCTTTGTCGCAGGCGGGAAAGGGCTATGAGGGGTCGATTGAGATTGTCTCGACCTTTCTGGGGGTGGAGATGTTGGATGATGAATTTGCGGAGCAGGTAAGGGCGATCGCGCAGGAGATCCATGCGGGCAAGCTGCTCGACCAAAGCAGCATGGTGCAGAACAATAGCGACAATGCCACCGGCTATCAGGTTAAGAATGAGGGCGGGGAGAACTACATGGGCAATATCACCGTCAACAAGACTTAACTGGAGTCGTCTGACAGGGGTCGGACAAATGCTCGCCCAATCGGAACGCCTCAAAATTTGCCGCGCAGTGGGGCGGTGACGTTTGTCGGGCGTGAGCAAAAGCTACAAGATCTTCACGCGCAGCTTCAGGCAGGGAGTCGTCTGGCAATTACGGCTATCGTTGGAATGGGCGGTATTGGGAAGACGGAGCTGGCTTTGCAGTATGTGATCGCTCAGTTTCAGTCAGGCCAGTATCCGGGCGGTGTTTGCTGGCTGCGGGCGAGAGGGCAAGAGATTGCGACGCAAATTACGGGCTTTGCTCAGACAAATTTTGGGCTGACGCTGCCAGAGATGGAGATTGACGGGCAGATTCGGCACTGTTGGCAGTATTGGCCTGCGGGTGAGGTGCTGATTGTGATTGATGATGTGACGGATTATGGGGTGATCGCGCCCTACCTACCGCCGTCAGATCCTCGCTTTAAGCTGCTGATTACGACGCGCTTAAATTTGGGGCGGAGCGTGGAGAATTTTGCGATTGAGGGGTTGGATGAGGGGGGTGCCCTGGCGATGCTGGAAGGCATTGTGGAGGATGGACGGATTCAGACGCAGTTGGCGGATGCAAAAGCGCTGTGTCGGTGGGTGGGCTGCTTACCTTTGGGGCTTGAGCTGGTAGGGCGGTACCTAGCGGATGATTTAGATTTGTCAGTTCAGGAGCTTTTGGCAGAGTTGGAAGAGACTCGCCTGGAAGCCAAGGCTTTGCAAGCTGTGGAAGCTGGGATGACGGCAGAGCTAGGGGTGATTCAGGCGCTGGAGTTGAGCTGGCGAGAGCTGAGTGAACTAGAGCAAGACTTGGCCTGTTTGCTGGGAATGTTTGCGGTTGCGCCGATTCCTTGGGTGCTAGTAGAAAAATGTTTTTTAAGAGCTTCAGCTGCTGAACAAAAGAGTTCTAAACTTTTGAGGCAAAGGTCGTGGGAAATACTGTTTTGGCGAAAAAGAGGGAAATCTACTTCAGGAATAGATGCAATAGAACTGAAAAAAGCTAGAAACAACGGATTACTCAAACGCAATCTTCTGAAGCAGTCCGGCGAAGGAAACTATCAGCTACATCAGATCGTTCAGGAATTTTTCCGTGCCAAGCTGCATCAAAAACCTAAGCACGGTAGCGCTATTAAAGCTTCCTTTTGCCGTGCATTGACGGGCATTTCTCAGGATATAGAAGAAGGTTTAACGCTTGCTCAAGCAAATAGAGTGCGAGAGAATATTGTTCATTTAGAAGAGCTGGGAAATTGCTGGGTAGATAGCCTTGGCGATAATGAGCTGCGTTGGCCATTTATAGGACTGGGCCGTTTCTATTGTGGTCAGGGTACTTATAGCTTGGCATTACCGTGGTACACCGCTTGCTTAGAACAGACTAAGCGCAGATTAGGCGAGACCCATCCCGATGTAGCCATCAGTCTGACTAACTTAGCATTACTCTACCGTAACCAAGGCAAATATGAGGCGGCAGAACTGCTGTTTTTAGAAGCTTTGAAGATGACGAAGCAGTTGTTCGGACAGCGTCATCCTAATGTGGCCACTAGCCTGAATAACTTGGCCTTGATCTACCACGACCAGGGCAAATATGAGGCGGCAGAACCACTCTATGTAGAAGCCTTAGCAATGCGCAAGCAGTTGTCAGGACAGCGCCGTCTTAATTTAGCTATTAACCTGCTTAACTTGGCCGGACTATACAGCGACCGAGAAAAACATGATACGGCAGAACCACTGTTTTTAGAAGCCTTGGAGATGCACAAACAATTGTTAGGACAGCGCCGTCCTAATTTAGCTATTAACCTGCTTAGCTTGGCCGTACTCTACCGTGACCAAGGCAAATACGAGGCGGCAGAACCGCTGCTTTTAGAAGCCTTATCGATGAATAAGCAGTTGTTAGGACAGCGCCATCCTATTGTGGCCAACAACCTAAATAGCTTGGCCGGATTATACTGCGACCAAGGCAAATATGAGGCGGCAGAACCACTGTTTTTGGAGGCCTTAGAGATGGATAAGCAGTTTTTTGGACAGCACCATCCCAATGTGGCCACTAGCCTGAGTAACTTAGCATTGCTCTACCGTGAGCAAGGCAAATATGATGCGGCAGAACCTTTGTATGTGGAAGCTTTGGCGATGAGGAAGCAGTTGTTAGGCGAGGCCCATCCAGATGTCGCCACCAGCCAGTGGAGTCTAGGAGTTTTGTATCAAAAGAAGGGAGACTATCAGCGGGCTGAAGCGCTGTATGTGGAAGCGCTAGCCATTGCAAAAGCGGCTCTCGACCCTGAGCATCCCACCACTCAAGCCATCCAAAGCTGGCTCGATTCTTTACCGTGACGCGCATTCTTCGGATGCAGGGCTTGCCACCTATTACATTTGGGCTTAAGGCAATCCGAGTGAGCGATCGCATAACCCACCTCAGCTACATCTCAATCGCACTGGTCGAAATCATCACCGTTAACGAGGGATGCTGACTCGATGCGACTATGAGCGATCGCCCTTTCGCCAATCCTACCCCTGCTAGCAGTAGCACCGCGCGGCAGTCGTCTTCTAGTGCACATCCTTTGGGCGTACCAGCGCTTAAGCCAGTTCACAAAAGGTTAGGAGCAGCGAGCGCTCTACTCCCGACCG
>JBBSNR010000227.1:0-5379 GCA_038260635.1 Phormidesmidales cyanobacterium | reverse complement strand
TTCGGTGACTGGGGTGATGGCTTTGGCGATGGGGCGGTGGCAGGGGGGCGATCGCCCCGAATGGGCTTCAGTACTTCCCTTTTACGGACAGCATCCGGTTCACCGCTAATCTAAATTGGGTGATCACTCTTTTCGCTCTGTGACCAAAGTAAGGCTGATCCAAGCGCCCGCTGCATCGTAGCTGCGAATCATCCGCTGACGAGTGTTGGCATTTAGCAGCCAGCCCACTTCTAAAAACAGCGGCTGGCGCGGTGTAATGTGGATAGGACAGGTCGCAGAGGCACCGTCTGGCAGCAGCAGCACCTGCACCGGCTGAGATCCGGCTGTAAACGTTATTTTTTGCCCCTTGACCGTGCCTGTGGATCTCATCGGTGGTAAATCTCCAAAAGTAATCGTCTGACGAATTTGACTATCGCCTGTGGCTTCGACCGTGAGCTGGGTGGGCTGTGACTGCTCGGGACGCAGATCTGCATACTGAGTGACCGCTTTGCCTTTCCATGTGCCAAGTAGATCTGATAGGGTAAGCGGCTCTCTTTCGGGCTGATCCACCTCTTTGAGCTGCTCTCGAATCAGCGTGATTTGTTTGAGTTCGCTCGACTCATATAGCTGTACCAGGCGCAGGCGGCGATCGCCCGCAATCAAACCCAGCTCTGCGCCAAATTTAGAGAAAGGCCCCCACTGCATTGCCCCCTGCGAAAATGCGCCGTTTTCAAAAAATAGCGTAGACCGGCTGAGGGAGCGATACTCTAAGACTGTCGTTTGCGCAGGTTCTCCGGGCGGGTAGCGATGAATCTCCTGACGCATAGCCTGATCGTAATCTTGGGGAATGAGCGCCACCTCGGTTGGCACATCGGTCAAAATCTGGCCGCTGGGAGAAAGCTGAGTGAATGACCCTTGCCAGGTGCCCACATTTTTCAGCAGGCGCTGCCATTGAGAAGTGTAGGATGCGCTCATAAGCCGGGTAGAGTGTCGATATGGAATAGGCTGTAGGACTCTAATCTCAGGGTATTTTTTACGATGCGAGTCCATCCGCTGAACAGTCGAGTCGTGTAATTACTGATATCTTCATTGATATCTTCTAAGAGGGCCTCTGCCTTCTAAACTGTAGGGCGGCGATCGCCAAATTCACTTGGGAATCCAATGACCTCAGATTCATCTAACGCCGCTACTCTGCCCGCGAAGGACGAAGCAACCGGCCTCGGTACTTTTGGCGGCGTGTTCACGCCCTCTATTTTGACCATCTTAGGCGTGATCATGTATCTGCGCTTTGGCTGGGTGGTCGGTCAGGTGGGACTGTGGCCGACGCTGCTAATTGTGACGATCGCTACGTCAATCACGTTTTTAACCGCGCTTTCGATCAGTGCGATCGCCACTGATAAAGTCATCCGAGCGGGCGGCGCGTACTACATGATCAGCCGCTCACTAGGGATTGAAACCGGGGGCGCAGTGGGGATTCCGCTGTATTTTGCCCAAGCCCTCTCGGTGGCGCTATACACCATCGGCTTTGCTGAGAGCGTCAATACGATTTTCCCAAACCTGACCATTGTGCCAGTGGCGCTGGTGACGACGGTGCTAGTGACCGCGCTGGCGCTGATTTCGGCAGATACGGCGATCAAGGTGCAGTATGTGATCATGGCGGCGATCGCGATCTCTTTAGTCGCGCTGTTTTTTGGTCACGATGTGACGATTGATCCCTCCGATGCGATCAACGCCGCCAAGGTGCCCAAGCTGGGTTTTTGGGCAGTATTTGCGGTCTTTTTTCCGGCGGTAACCGGGATTATGGCTGGCGTGAATATGTCAGGCGATCTCAAAGATCCGATTCGCTCCATTCCTCGGGGCACGCTAGCCGCTGTAGTGGTTGGCTACATCATTTACATGGCCATTCCCTACATTTTGGTCAGCCGCACCCCGACTGCTTACAACGCCCTGCTCAACCCGGACATGCTAGTGATGAAGCGGATCGCGATTGGCGGTCAGTATTTAATCGACTCTATTGTGCTGGGCGTGTGGGGGGCGACGCTTTCGAGTGCGATCGGCAGCATTTTAGGCGCGCCGCGAATTTTGCAGGCGCTGGCCCGCGACAATATTTTGCCCAGTCCATTGCGCTGGCTCGGTAAAGGCAATGGCCCGACGGACGATCCTCGATATGGCACGCTCTTTACCCTGGGAATTGTGCTGGCGGTCGTGAGTCTGGGGAGTTTGGATGCGATCGCCCCCGTTCTCTCCATGTTTTTCCTCACTACCTATACGGTACTCAACGTCGCCGCTGGCATTGAAGGTTTCTTACAGAGCCCCTCCTTTCGCCCAACTTTCAAGGTGCATTGGTCGCTTTCTGTATTAGGTGCGCTCGGCTGTATTGCCGTCATGTTTTTGATCAACCCGGTGGCGACGATTGTGGCGCTGATTATCGTCGGGCTAATTTACTTTTGGCTGGAGCGCCGGCAAATAGAAAGTACCTGGGGCGATGTGCGCCAAGGCGTATGGATGACGATTGTGCGGACGGCCCTGCTCAATATTGATGACAATGCCGATCCGAAAAACTGGCGACCGCATCTGCTAGTCCTCTCGGGCACCCCCACCAAGCGCTGGTATCTGATCGAAATTGCCCGCGCCTTTACCCACAACCGGGGTCTGATCACGGTGGCCAGCGTGCTGCCCAGCGGCTCTCGCAGCATCGCCCAGCAAGAAAAAGCTGAAGTTACCCTGCGTGACTTTTTAGATCGCAAAGGCGTCCAGGCGTTTGCCAAAATCATTACCGCCGATGACCCATTTACCGGCGCGCAAAAGCTGATAGAAGCCTACGGTATGGGGCCGCTGGTACCCAACACCATCCTCTTAGGCGATACCGAAACCTCGGAAATCGAAAGCATCGAGCGCTACTGCAACACCATTCGGGTCTGTCATGAGGCTCAGCGCAACATAATTATTTTTCGGGGTGAAAAAAATGAAGCAGACGAGACCGAGTCCTTTTTACCGCCGATGTTCGTTCGCGATGAAAAGCGGCAGATAGACGTGTGGTGGGGCGGTTTGCAGTCTAACGGCGGCCTGATGTTAATTTTGGCTTACCTGCTGCGAACCAGTTGGCTATGGCGCGCGGCTGATATTCGGCTGAAGCTGGTCGTGCCGAACGAAGCGGCTGCCCAAGCTGCTCAGGTCAATATGAAGGGCTTGACCAACAGCCTGCGCATCGGCGCAACCTCTGACATCATTCTGGCTGAAGGTCGGCCCTTTGATGCCATTCTGCAAGAGTCTTCCGCAGCCGCAGATTTGGTATTTTTGGGGATAGCTGTTCCCGATGAAAACTTCCCTGAGTACTACCAAACCCTGCGTGACCGGACAGCAGGACTGCCGCCGACGATTTTGGTATTGGCTTCAGAAAATCTAGATTTCTCTGAGATGCTGAGTAAGGAGTAGGTGCTTTAGCTGAGCGCCCTCCCTTTAGGGGGAATCGCCCACAAGCCCTCACACTTTCCCTGCTAGCAATGTACTGACCGTTAGCTTGAGCGTTGGGAAAACGGTTGAGACTATTTCGCGCTGGTCTCGATAAACCCTCTCTTGATAGGCCTCATTTACTAGCGTTAATACCGTTACTTGCTGGCGATGAGAATCGATAATCCAATATTCAGGAATTTGCCACATCTGATACTGCTGTCGCTTCCATACGTAGTCACACAGATAGTTATCGCTCGATTCGCCGCCTGGGCTAACCACTTCGGCAACAAACGCAGGCGCAGGCATCCCAATCTTAATTGCCTGCTTTGCCAGTTGAAGATGCTCAGGCTGCATAACGATGAGATCGGGTTTGCGATTGACGCGCTGATCTCCAACCGGTTGCACTTGAAGCTCTTTGTTGCCGTTGCGAATAAGGTCAACAAACGAAAACCCCTTTACTTCAAGGATTGCTGCGAGTAATCTGTTCGCAAATCTCAAATTTTCGTCGTCTTCACTGGATACTTCTATCACTTCTCCGGTGCTGAGCAGGCGATAGTTATTTTCATGAGGTAGCTGCTCATCATCTAAGTAGTCCTGGTAGCTTTGGTAGCGAGGGAGTGTGTAGGTCATTGCCGTTGCCTTGCTGGCGCTTCTCCTATTGTATTAAATCTCGATGAAACCCCTTAACCCGATATGATCAAAGCATTTACAAATGCTATCTAGAGCGAGGTTCGGGCATTGATGAGTTTATTACGTACGCTAGGGGCGAGAGCGCTGCTGGTCTCGGTGATGATATTGCTGCTGGTCACTGGCATGAGTAATCCTGCTTGGGCGCAGGACAACCGGGTAGACTATACCCTCACCAATCAGTCTGGCGCGGATTTTTCAGGTAAAGATCTCTCGGGTACGTCTTTCGCAGCGGCGGACGTTCGCGATGCTAACTTTGCGGGCGCTGATATGAGCGGCACCATTTTGACAAAGGCTACTTTTATGCGCACTAACCTGTCAAATGTGGACTTTACAAAGACTTTTGCAGACCGGGTGCTTTTTGACGGTTCGGATATGACGAATGTGGTGTTTGTCGAGGCGATCGCCACCAGCAGTTCCTTCGCCAATACGATCATTACCGGCGCGGATTTTTCCGATTCAATTTTGGATCGCTATCAGGTGAAGCAAATGTGCGATCGCGCCGAAGGTGTTAATCCGGTGACTGGCGTAGCCACTCGCGACAGCCTCGGCTGCCGGGACTAACACGAGTAGCAAAGGAAGGCTTAAAGCTTACGCTCTATCGTCTCAGTCAGCTGTTGCATCGTCAGATCTAGCTTTTCAGTTGGGGTGGGTTCAGCGATAACTTCTTCTTTGCGCTTAAAACGCTCAAACAGGCGCACGATTAAGAACAGCACAAAGCCAATCACAACAAAGTTGATCACCGCTGCTAGAAAAGTGCCGTACTTAATACCGCCCGCCGATAGCTGCGAAATATCGTCGGCACCGGCTGCTGCAAGCGCTGGATTCAGCAACAGCGGGGTGATGATGTCCTCGATAAAAGAAGTAACCACCGCCCCAAAAGCCGCGCCAATTACAACGGCAACGGCAAGGTCTACGACATTGCCGCGCATCAAAAATCCTTTGAAGTTGTTGGCGAAATTGCCCACGGAGCTAGTCGCTCTGGCTCTGGTCTGTCGATTGGCCATCAGATAAATACCTAACTAGCGAAGTTGGAATGAATGCCGTCAGAATATCAGTATTTTCTGAGCGTTCCAATAGCTTTTGTTCCAAAGCTTACAGGATACTGACGCGATATTGACTGGGCTGAGCAGCTGCCGTCCATATTTTCAAGCTCGCTACCTGAGGCCCTTACAATTGAAAAATGATTTTAACCACCTAGCTTATGACCACTGTTGTCGTCGCTACGGGCAATCCGGGCAAGCTGACCGAACTCAAGGA
>JBBSNR010000226.1:0-5384 GCA_038260635.1 Phormidesmidales cyanobacterium | reverse complement strand
CGCGCCAAAATATCGGCTATTCGGAGCTGCTCTGTGAGTAGCTGGCTCAGCTGCTGGAGGAGGCGATCGCCAGCGGCATGACCACAGGTATCATTAACCACTTTAAAGTTGTCCAAATCCAAATAGCAGAGGGTGTGCACCTTTTGATGAGAGTGAGCGTTATCGACCGCCTGGGTCAAGCGACGTTCAAACTCCCGTCGGTTAACCAGCCCCGTCAGCACATCGTGACTGGCCTGCCAGGAGAGTTGCTTAGTGAGCTGTTGTTCAAACTGCTTTTGCGGGGTGACATCAAAAGCCACCCCGCCGACAAACCGCTGCCCTGTATGGTCAGTAAAAGGAAACTTGAGTACCTGCCAGTAGTGGGCAATGCCATCGGGTGTGGGCACCTTTTCAGTGACAGTCTGCTCTTGATTGGTCGATAGAATCAATCGATCATTCGCTTGCACCTCCCGAGCGGCTGCTTCAGGTAAAAAGTAATCATCGGTTTGACCAATTAGCTCGGCTCGGCTGACATTGAAAGACTGCTCTAGTGGCCGATTGATATAGACAAAGCGCCCTCGATCATCCTTCATAAAAACCATCGCCGGGCTGTGGTTCATAAAGGCATGAAAGCGAGCTTCGCTATCCCGCAGCGACTTTTCAGCCTGTCTCTGCTGCATTAACATGCCGATCGGGAAGGAGATAGCGTTGATGCTTTCAACCAGCTGTAAATCTTCTGAAATGGCCTCCTCGCTGAAAAACACCAGCACTGCCAACACATGATTATTGACGACCATCGGAACGCCTAAGGCCGCTTTTATGCCGCACTCGGCAGCAGCTTGATGGCGGAGAAAAACAGCTTCGGGTACTTTCGAGACATCGGCGTGCCATTCTGAGCGTTGCGATCGCCAAATGCGTCCCGGAATGCCAACTCCAGGTGCGAAGGTAAACGCTTCACTGAGCTGGCTGAACCGAATGGGATTGGCCTTTGCCTGATGGTTCTGCGCTGTGGGCGAACTGTACCAGGCAGAGTGTTTTCTAAGAATGTCTGCTTTAGGGTCAAACTGCCAGGCTTCGCCATACAGCCACTGCTGATGCTGGCAGACAGTTTGGATAACGCAGGCCAAGGCCGCGTTGAGATCTTGAGCTTGACTCACGCTGATGATCAGCATTTTGAGCAGCGAAATCTGCGTTTCTGCACGCTGACGCTCTGGCGTCAGGCTTTTACTCGCCGTAGCGTCGTTAGCTAGTCTCATACTTCAATAAAAATCTCAAACCGTCGACGATGCTTCCCCCAATTTAAAGGCGTTAAAAGGGTAGATCCCCGATCAAAAACAAGTAGATATGCCTATGAAGCTTGACGGTACTGAAGTTAGAGCAGCAGCGTCAAGGGCGCTTCTACTGAGTGCTAGCCTGCGACAGCGACAGCCTTATTGTCTGATTAGGGCGCTGGTCGGGGTTGCCCCTGAAACGGAGAGCGTATAGTCAAATCGACCGCCGCCGTTGTCCGGCCAGCCGGTGAGCCGGCCTGCCCGGTCGAGAATGGGGTCGTTGTTATAGCTGGTAACGACTACAAAGTACAGGTCGGTTTTAGGCACGACCAGGTCGCTAATATGAGACTGCTGCCCGCCGTGGGTATCGTCCGCTGCGGCGATCAGCATACCGTAGCGATCAAACACGAAGAGCTGTGAGTCGCCCGTGGTATAGAGGGTGCCGGTCATCACCTGAGTGACTTCCAGGTTGATATTGAGGCGATCGCCCAGACCCGCCACAAATCCATACACCCGGTGACCTGGCCCAACCTGTCCGGCCACTACGCTGAGACCGTGGGTCAGGTCAATCGGTTCAGCATCGGTGAGCCCTGCCGGGTCGCCAAGGCTCACCGGTAGCGCCAAGGCTTCGCCTTCAGTGACGACCCGAGTGGAATAGCGATTGCGAGTAGTCGCGGCAACGGCCCCCTCCCAGCCGAGCGGTTCGCCGGTTTGGACGGTAGGGGGTAAGGTGGCTTCTAGCTGGTAGGGATTGGTGCGATCGCAAGCCTGAGCATCAGGTAAAATAACATTCTCGGTTCGAAAGCGCTCTAGCTGACGGCGCAGGTTCAAAAGTGCGTTGCGATCGCCATCAGTTGTCCTATTGTCAGCAACCAAAATACCCACAATATTGACCGCCTCGCGCCAGTCATTAGCACAAATAGCCTGATCGAGATCAAAAACAGTCGTTCTCTGAGCATAGGCTGGCAGCCCGTGAGCAGCGAGCGTGCTCAGAGCGATGAGTAAAGTTACCGGCATCCCCCCCGGTCGATGATCAAGCCAGTAGCCAGGCCAATAGCTAACCCAAGATCGGCTCATAATGCCCCTTTATTTGGATAAAAATTGTACAAATTTAGTTGATTTGGCCTTTGGGCTTACGCTAGCAAATGCCGACAGACGGGCACATTAAGCCCACTAGCTCACCCTGGTCTCAGCTCACCTACTTCAGATGGCGAATTTAGTATGCCCCGGTCACTTTCAACAGACAACCGCAGACGACTCTAACCATGGAAGAAAAACCAAAGCTGCTTGTCGTCGATGATGAGCCCGACAATTTGGATCTGCTGTATCGCACTTTTCATCGAGATTTTCAGGTCTTTAGGGCTGCCAGTGGGACAGCAGCCTTAGACTTACTCAACGAAGCCGGGGAAATGGCCATTATTATCTCCGACCAGCGGATGCCTCAGATGAACGGCACCGAGTTTCTCAGTCGGACAGTAGAGCGCTTTCCCGATACCATTCGGATGGTGTTGACGGGATACACCGATGTAGAAGATTTGGTATCGGCCATTAACTCAGGCAAGGTTTTCAAGTACATCACCAAGCCCTGGAGTCCCAAAAAGCTAAGAGAGGTTGTTGCTCAAGCTGCCGAGACCTATAGCGTCATCAAACAGCGAACTCAAGCACTTAGCCGCGCGCTGCGACGAGAGTCTTTAATCAATGACATTATGATGGCAGTGCGGGGCTCTCTTGACTATGACAGCACCCTACAAGCCGTCGTAACCGCATTGGGAAAGACCTTTGATACAGATCTAGCAATTCTCTACCCAGTGAAGACGCTGCAAGGAGAAGAGTCTCAAAATTTGTTGGTCTACCGATCTAGTCGTAACACCAGCCAGTCTGGGAGTCAGTCCGGGAATCAGTCCGGGAATCAGGTTGAAGGCCAGTCTGAAAAGCAGTTTGAGGGGCAGTCTGAAAAGATCTTTTCTCCCAAATTAGATACTCTGCCAGTGCCGCTGCCAACTACAGCTATTCTCTCAGAATCAATAGCGATAGATAACAGATCAGTTATAAGGATTATTGTTCCTTTTTTGGATCAGGGGATTCCGATTGCAACCATTTGCCTGTATAAAGAAACTCAGAGCCAAAGCTGGTCAGACAGCGCAATAGAGCTGCTTAAAAATGTTTCTGAACAGGTTGCTCTAGCAATTTTGCAGGCCAAGCTCTATCAGCGAATTCATCGCCAGTCGATGCAGATGCGGGCTGAGCTAGAGGTTGCCAGACAAATTCAAAGCAATCTCTTGCACCAAAGCTGGCCTGAAATTCCAGGCGTTAAAATTCAGGCGCGCTGTCAGCCCGCTAGAGAAGTGGGCGGCGATTTCTTTGAGGTCTTTATGCACCCTCAAGGCGATATCTGGCTGGCAGTGGGCGATGTTTCGGGTAAAGGCGTTCCGGCAGCGCTGTTTATGGCCAGCGCTATTTCCGTCTTACGCCGCGAGCTCGCCCAAGAAAAATCGCCCGATCCAGACCGGGTAATGTGCAACCTCAATCACAGTTTGTGTAACGACCTGATGAGCAACAACTGCTTTATTACCATGGTCTTGATCCGCTACAGCGAAGCCACAAAACGGCTGGTATATGCCAACGCGGGGCATGTCTACCCGGTGATGTGGTCTCACCAAAAGGTGGTGGCTAACCGTCAGAAGCAAGCTGCACCTGTGCAGCCGACCTATTTGGATGTAAGGGGAGTCCCTTTGGGCATTTTACCGGACTGGCAGGCCGCTGCTGGAGAGCTACAGCTAACGGTAGGCGATGTGGTTTTGCTCACTAGCGACGGCATCACCGAGGCGACGGTACCAAGCTATCGGGGCAGCGGCAGTTGTTCCATGCTAAATCAAGAGGGCCTTTGGGATTTTTTGCAGCAGCAGCCTGCCGAACTCAATCTGGATGATTTGCTCGCATATACCCATTTGCCCGAAGCTGACCAGGAAGACGATCAAACCCTATTGTCACTGGAGGTGACCTCATGCTGAAAACCGAACTTGTGGTCCCCAGCGATCTGAGGTTTTTAAAGGTGGTGGAACATTGGTTGCTAGAGTCTTTGAAGCTAGGAATTGATCAGGACATTGACTGGAGCAAGGTAGAGGGCCGGCTGCGCCTGGTGGTGGTGGAGGTCTATTCCAATATTGTTCGTCATGCGCACAATCAGCAGCCCGAACTGCCGGTGTTGATTCGGATTGAGCTAGAGGGCAATCAGCTGCTGCTAGAAGTGTGGGATCAGGGGCAGGGGTTTCAGCTCGATAAATATGCCGCGCCCCTGCCCAATGAGTTTCAAGAAGGGGGCTATGGCTGGCTGATTTTGCACCGAATTATGGATCGGGTGGAGTATAAGCTGCGGGTGGGGGGCGATGGCGAAGCCTGCCAAGGGAATCGCAACTGTCTAAAACTGGTCAAAGACCTGGCTATTACACCGGTTCTATAGTGAGATTCTGAGCACTGCCGTATTGAGCAACTTCTCCTTTCTGCCAGGCCCACAGCTGATCGCCCCAAGAGAAGTGCCACCACTCGTGGGGATGCTGACGAAAGCCAGCCGCCGCCATCGCCGCTGCCAGCAGGTGGCGATGCTGATGATAGCGCTGTTGATTGGGATCGGCACTATCGGCAAAGTGATCTGGATAAGAACGCGGCGAGATCTCGTCAATCGCCGAACCCATCTCAAGACTTTCTCCTTGCGCATTGACCAGCGTTAGATCGATAGCTGCCCCCGTGCTATGAGGCGGCGGCATCGCTGGGTTAGCGCTAGGCAGCGCCCAAAACTTCAGAACTTGCGCGTTAATTCGGTCGCGATCGCCCTCACTCAAAGCAGCCACATTAAGCCCTTCTGCCTGAACCAGCTGCTCAAAAGTATAGGTCACCATAAACTGCTGCACCGCCACGGGCCGGTAGGCATCAAAAACTTGCAGTCGCCAGCCGGGACGCTGCACCTGCAAGTGAGCCTGAGCCTGAATGAGCTTTTGCAGAACGCCCTGACGCAAAAAGTAAGGAGACAACTCTCCATAGGGCGCACCGAGAGCAGCGTAGGGATGAGGGCTGGCAACGGCAAACTGCTCCAAGGGAATGGGCACTAAGGGTTCGCCGCACTCCTGAATAGGCACT
>JBBSNR010000225.1:0-5429 GCA_038260635.1 Phormidesmidales cyanobacterium | reverse complement strand
CGAATGGTGACATCAACTCCCTTATAGATATCGCCAGGCCACAGCCGGGCCACGGTCGTGAGTACTCGCGAGTCTTGCAGCTGATAGCGTTCGATCAGCTCGGGCGGCGGCGGGCCGGGTGTAAAGACGCTGCCATCAACGACGCAGGGCAGCATATCAAATTTTTCTTTAGGTAGCTGATTTGCTTTGTGAGCCAGGTCGCGGCTGTAGCGGCTGATAGTCCAGATACGGTCAGCCCTGGCGAGCGCCTGCTTCTCTTTAGGCGGCAGCTCATACCAAACTTCTTTGCCGTAGGTCAGCACGGTGTATGGAATCTGGAGCAGGCGACACAGCTGATCGACCATGGCTGCCAGATTGATATGCCCGCAAAAAACGTGATCGGGCCGGTGGCGAACTAAATAGGTTGCTAGCGATAGAGTCAACCGAATCCGCTCTAGCATGGAGCGCGACTGCTGGCCTGTCGGCTCACCTTTGAAGTAGTGATAGTTGAGGTCGCTATCGCTAAGCGGATGGCTGCTATGGCTATCTCTCAGCAAAAATACGTCAGCAACCGTGGGCGGCGGGCCAGTTTCACTCGCAAGCTGGCTATAGGCTCTAAGCACATCTTGAATGTAGGACTGAATGCCGCCTTCACAGCCAAATACTTCAATGAATACGAATGCATGTCTCATGGGGTTGCTCTTATCCGGTGATAGTCTTTGCTGTCGGCCTTTATCTAACGCGCCTTTACTAGCGCTTAGCCAACTCCCATAGCAGCGACGGTTCCTGCTTTCAGCCGCTCTACATCTGCCTGCACCATAGTCTCGACTAGCTGCTCAAAGCTGACTTGCGGCTCCCAGTGGAGATTGTTTTTGGCTTTGGCTGGATCGGCTACAAGCTGAAAATGCTCATCTTCTCGAACTAGCGTCGGGTCAGTCTCTACATATTTCTGCCAGTCTAGCCCTACGCAGCTGAAGGCTGTCGCCACTAAGTCGCGTACGGTGTGCAGCACGCCGGTACCAATCACATAGTCTTCAGCGCTGTCGGCTTGCAACATGCGCCACATAGCCTCTACATGGTCACCGGCAAAGCCCCAGTCACGCTTGGCATCGAGGTTGCCGATAGATAGGCGATCGCGCAACCCCAGTTTAATAGCGGCGGCGGCCAGTGATATCTTGCGGGTGACAAACTGCGGCGGTCGCCTGGGCGACTCATGGTTGTACAAAATACCGCTACAGGCAAACAAGCCGTAGCGATCGCGGTGATGCACCATCGTCCAGTGCGCGTGGAGCTTAGCCGCACCGTACGGATTTTTGGGCCGAAAAGGGGTTTCTGCAGTTTGCGGGGCAGACTGCACCTCCCCAAAGATCTCTGAAGAGCTGGCCTGGTAGAACCGAGTGGGCAAGCCCAGTAAGCGAGTGGCGCTGAGCAGGCGGGTGGCGGTGCCTGTAATTAGATCAAGGGTGCCTAGCGGGTCGTCCCAGGACGCAGGGACAAAGCTGGGCGCGGCCAAATTATAAATTTCGGTGGGCTGTAAATGCTCTACTGCCTGAGTTAAGGCTTCAGCACTCGTGAGATTTACAGAATAAATTTCTACCTGATCGGCCAGGTCATCTAGCTTGGCCACGCTGCTCTGCCTTTCAGGGGGAACTAGGCCCACAACCCGGTAGCCTTTCTCTAGCAGCAAACGACTAAGATAATAGCCGTCTTGTCCGGTTATCCCTGTGATTAGTGCGGTTTTGTTCATTAGCCTCTTTATGCGCGGGCAGCCATTGCTACTGACGCAAATGTTAACAGCTAAAGCGGTCGGAGCGGTCCGGCTTAACTCTAGAGTTCACACAGTCTTTGAAGTTTTCACAATCCGCAGACAGTTCCGCTGATCTCGCTCGCAGTCGTAGGTAACGCGATCTGCCAGACGCCTGAGCAAAAACCAGCCATAGCCACTCTCTCGCAGGGAGCCCGGCTGCGGTTCACTCAAGCTATTGGGATCAAAAGGAGCCCCCCGATCAAAGATGCGAATCTCAATTTTCTCGTGCTGTAGTGAGAGTTCGATATCGATGGGTGTAGTTCCTGGCAGATTGGCATGGGCATGACGCACAGCGTTGGTAAAACCTTCTGCCAGGGCTAAATTGAGCTGGTCAAATTGCTCATCAACCCAGGGAGTATCTACCGCAAAAGCTGCAATCAGCGTCTGAAACCACTGCTGAACCGCCGATAGCTCCTCTAAGTGACTGCTGACAGTCAGATGAGCTTGCTTAGGCATTTTTAACTCAGCTCCGGCTTAACCGCATCACTTTAAAAAACCACCCTTCTATCAAATCTATCATTTCACTCGGCGTCATGTCGCTTTGCTACCGATGATGTGCCTGTAAGTTCTAGTTATCCCATGACTAAAAATGAAATGACACGAAGTCTTTAAAGAGCAGCCAAATCTCAGAAAAGTACTCAAATCGCCCAGATCCTAATGGACCTGAGCGATTTTAGGGAAGTAGATGCGTTTTAGCTAAACTCTCCTAGGGCAAGTTAGCAATCAGACCAGAGACTAGCTTTCGCCCTAGAAGAGACCCAGTGTTAGAGACTCATCAATGGGGAAAGTAGCGCCGATCCCTAGCCATAGAGTCACTGCTGTACCAAATAAGAATACGGCGGTTGCAACAGGGCGACGGAAAGGGTTCTGAAACTTATTGACGTTTTCAATAAAGGGAACCAGACACAGACCGATAGGAATAGCTGTCATCGCAGCAATTCCCAAGAGCTTGTTAGGCAAAACCCGCAGCATTTGGAAAGTGGGGTAGAGATACCACTCAGGCAAAATTTCCAGTGGCGTCGCAAATGGGTTGGCTGGCTCGCCAACCAGGGCTGGGTCGAGCACGGCTAGGGCCACGCAGCAGGCAATGGTGCCCATGATGACAACGGGAAAAACGTAGAGAAGATCGTTAGGCCAAGCGGGCTCACCATAGTAGTTATGGCCCATGCCCTTTTTGAGCTTCTCTCTCAGCATCGGATCGCTGAGATCTGGCTTCTTGAGGATTGACATTGATTAACTTCCTAAAATTAGTTACACGGCACAAAACTTGGGGAAGACGCTTACAAGGGACCGGAGATGCCCTGCTTGCGAATCATGATGAAGTGCAAAAGCATAAAGACTGCAATCAGCCAAGGCAATACGAAAGTATGCAGGCTGTAGAAGCGAGTCAGAGTAGCCTGACCAACGCTCTCGCTACCGCGCATCAGTTCGACAATAGTGCCACCCACGACAGGGATAGCGCCGGGTACACCTGATACAATCTTCACCGCCCAATAGCCAACTTGATCCCAGGGCAAAGAGTAGCCAGTCACACCGAAAGAAACGGTGATCACAGCCAAAATAACACCGGTAACCCAGGTGAGCTCACGGGGCTTTTTGAAGCCGCCTGTCAGGTAAACCCGGAAGGTGTGCAGGATCATTACTAGCACCATCATGCTGGCAGACCAGCGATGGACAGAGCGAATCAGCCAGCCAAAGTTGACATCGGTCATCAGGTACTGCACCGAGGCGAAGGCATCCGTCACGGTGGGCCTGTAGTAGAAAGTCATCGCAAATCCAGTGGCAAACTGGATGATGAAACAGGTGAGGGTAATACCGCCAAGGCAATAGAAAATATTGACGTGAGGGGGGACGTACTTGCTTGAGATATCGTCGGCGAGGGCCTGAATTTCTAGCCGCTCGTCGAACCACTTATAAGGTTTAGAATCGGTGACTTGCTTAGTAAACATGAAGCAAAAATCTGCGTCTTAGGGTTATATACCAGTACTACAAAATGTAACACAGCTAATAGAGGCCTAGCCTAGAAACTTAAGACAAATGGCCGTCACAATGATGAATTGTAGCGCAAAGGATTGTCTGTAGAATTTTGACAGGGAGGCTGTATTGGGGTTTTTCTCTGATGGAGTTTTAAGAAAAGCAAATTTTTCATATAATTTACATAGCTTTACATACAGAACTTTGTAGAGCCCTCGGATTTTCTGACCTGCGCTCAAGCAAGCAGTATCTTGGAAAAGGCTATCTAGCCATTCTCTCAGCCGATAGAGACTGCTTTAGTAATTTTAAGGTGGGGCTGGAATTTACAGAATCACTTTGCTGGGAATATTTTCTGGACTTATGAGAAAACGAATTTTTCGAGCAGTGGTAGCAGCGGGATTGGCGATCGCCCTTTGGCTCGGCGTCAGCCCCTGTCATATCGGCGGCAATATCCCCACAGCTTTGGCCTTTACTAACCAACAGCAGATGGTCATGGAGGTTTGGCGAATCGTCAACCGCAGCTATCTAGATGAGACGTTCAATCATCAAAACTGGTGGTTTGTACGGCAGCGGGTACTGCGCCAGCAGCTGTCTACCTGGCCAGCGGCTTACCAGGCTATTCAAGAGATGTTGGCAGTGCTAGAAGACCCCTACACCCGCTTTCTACCCCCGTCTCAGTACCAGAGCTTGCAGACCAATACCAACGGTGAACTGCTCGGCGTGGGTTTGCAAATTGCTAAAGATGAAGAAATCAGCCCGCTGCGAGTGATTACACCGATTGAAGGCTCGCCAGCTGAGGCAGCAGGACTGCTCCCGCTCGATGAAATTTTGGAAATCAACGGCACGGCGACGAGCACACTGACGCTTGACGAGGCAGCGGCGCGAATGCGCGGCGCGATCGGCAGCCAGGTGACGCTGAAAGTGAGCCGAACCGACGAGTCTCCGTTTGAAGTGAACGTGCGGCGCGATCGCATTGAGATCAATCCAGTCTCAGCTGAGCTGCGGACTGAATCTGGACTGCCCAAACTGGGCTATTTGCGGCTAGGCCAGTTCAACGGCAATGCCGTAGCAGAGCTGAGAACGGCTCTAGAAGACTTAGAACAGCAGGGAGCAGATGCCTACATCTTAGATTTACGCAACAATCCTGGCGGGCTACTGCAAGCTGGAATTGAAATTGCCAGAATGTGGCTAGATGAAGGCACAGTCGTCTATACCGTTAACCGTCAGGGGTCCTTGGGCAACTACGATGCCATTGGCAAAGCCATTACCGCCGACCCGCTGGTAGTGCTCGTCAATCAGGGCACTGCTAGCGCCAGTGAGATTTTGGCGGGGGCTTTGCAGGACAACGGGCGCGCTCAGCTCGTCGGCGAAACGACCTTCGGTAAGGGCCTGATTCAATCGCTGTTTGATTTACCCAACGGAGCTGGTCTTGCCGTCACGATCGCTAAATATGAAACCCCCAGTCATCGAGACATCAATAAGCTGGGCATTGACCCTGATCAGCTGGTGGCTAGCTCTACCGAGCAGCGCCAGCAGTTTGGCACCGATGCCGATGAGCAGTACAAAGCAGCAACGGCTCTGCTCGCTCAGTCGTTCGCGACAGCGCAGCGGTGAGTACCGTCAAGGTCAAGGTAGCTGATGGACGCAGGGCAGTCGCCAGCGGATAGCT
>JBBSNR010000224.1:0-5477 GCA_038260635.1 Phormidesmidales cyanobacterium | reverse complement strand
GCGGTGCCTTTTTAATCGACGCGCAGTACCTGAGTGCGATGGAAGCCTGAAACTTTTGCCACACCCAAAAAATATTGCAGTGTAAGCTCAGCCGGTATGCTACATTTAGTAACCGTGCGGTGAATTCAACTGCCCGCACAGATCCCCGCAGCAGCGGGTCGCTAGCTCAGTGGTAGAGCATTCGGCTTTTAACCGACTGGTCCTGGGTTCGAATCCCAGGCGACCCATTTTTCCCAAGTTTTATTCATAGGTCAATGTTTTGGCCTACTATTGATGCATAGGAACCTACCGCTCAGATAACGGGGCGGCACTTAGGTTTGCCATCTGGCAGAAATCATTAGGAGGATATGGAATGGCGCTTGTACCTATGCGGCTGATGCTCGATCACGCCGCTGAAGTTGGTTACGGGATCCCTGCGTTCAACGTGAATAATCTGGAGCAGATTCTTGCAATTATGCAGGCTGCGGATGAAACCGATAGCCCAGTCATTTTGCAAGCTTCACGCGGTGCGCGGAAATATGCGGGTGAAAACTTCCTACGTCACTTGGTGATGGCAGCGGTTGAAACCTATCCTCACATCCCTGTAGTAATGCACCAGGATCACGGTAACAGCCCCGCTACTTGCTACTCAGCGATTCGCAACGGCTTTACCAGCGTAATGATGGACGGCTCTTTAGAGTCCGATGCCAAAACGCCCGCTAGCTTTGAATACAACGTTGATGTCACCCGCCAGGTTGTAAAAGTTGCTCATGCCATTGGGGCCAGCGTAGAAGGCGAACTGGGCTGCTTGGGCTCACTCGAAACCGGCCAGGGTGAAGCAGAAGACGGCCACGGTTTTGAAGGCAAGCTCGACAAAGATCAGCTGCTGACAGACCCTGACGAAGCGGTGCAGTTTGTTGAAGCGACTCAGGTAGATGCGTTGGCAGTGGCGATTGGCACCAGCCACGGCGCGTACAAGTTTACCCGCAAGCCCACTGGCGAAATTTTGGCTATTAGCCGCATTGAAGAAATTCACAAGCGCTTGCCCAATACTCACCTGGTGATGCACGGCTCTTCTTCTGTTCCTCAGAAATGGCTAGACATCATCAATGCGCACGGCGGTGCCATTCCTGAAACCTACGGTGTCCCCGTTGAAGAAATTCAAAAGGGTATTAAGAGCGGCGTGCGCAAAGTGAATATCGACACCGATAACCGTTTGGCCATTACTGCTGCCATCCGCGAAGCAGCGACTGCTGATCCTAAGAACTTTGATCCGCGCCATTTCCTCAAGCCTTCTATCACCTACATGAAGCAGGTTTGCACCGATCGCTACGAAGCGTTTGGTACAGCAGGCAATGCCTCTAAGATCAAGCAGGTCGGCGTAGAAGTGTTTGCAGATATGTACGCTGCTGGCAAACTCGACGCTAAAGTGAAAACGACTGCGGCTGTTTAAGCCCACAGTGCTTGACGGCAACCTCAGCAAGTAACAATAGTCCTCAGAAGATATAACTTCTGGGGACTATTGTTTTTAGGCCCGCTGCTACAGCCTTGGCCAAGCTGTACAGCATCACTGGTAAGGGTGAAACCTCTGATGCCGGATGTATCGCCGATTGGAGCGGTTGAAGTAGCGAGGTGAATCATACCTGCTGTCGGCATCGTCATTGAAGGATGCGGACGGCTGAGGCAGCGATCGCCCCGATACAGGCACTCCGTTCACATAGACAGCAGAGCCCAAATTAGAGATAATCTCGACGGTTACAGCGGAGGTTCTCACGCTGGGAGCGCTAGAGCCAACGGTAACTTGCCCGTTTGGGGAATTCTCTCTGCCTGCACCAGCTGAAGGCTCATCAGCCGTAGAGCCACCGTCGCTACAGAGATCTTCTAAACTCACTCGGGTGCCATCTTCCCATTCGATGTAGCAGGTGGCGTCAGGTTGAATCCCCGCTGCCGTCTGTGCCAGTGCTACGGAGCTGGAGAAGAAGAGAGAAGCGATCGCCGCTCCCCAGACAGTGAGAAATCGCATGAGAATATCTAACCAAGCTACTTTCATCCTTTATCATAGCCTTTCCGCTATGCAGGCAAATTTGTGATGGATTAGCTGGCTTCTATTTGTTGTTCGAGATGAGGCGATCGCTCAGTAGTGATAGCGGCAAGAGATAATCGTTATGTACTCGTCATTCACAGCATATACAAGACGATGAGTGCTGTCGATGCGACGTGATCAAAAACCAGATAGATTTTCTCTCAGAGGCTCGGGCTTGCCAATGCCTTCAAAGGGAAGGCTTTTGGTTGCCCTGATCAGTTTGTTGATTTTTTTGAGAGTTTTTTTGTCCTGACTTTGCCAATAGAGATAGTTGCTCCAAGCTTCGTCAGTCCAAGCTAACTGTCGGTTAGTCATCTGATAAGTCTTTTTTCACTACCTGCCCATGCTTATACTGCTCGATGGAGCGCTCTAAGTGGGCAGCGTTTGCTGGAGACTTTAACAAGTGAACGGTCTCTAGCAAACTATTAAAATACTCAAGTGACATAATTACCGCGTCGCCAGCATCGCGCCTGGTGATTACGGTATAGTCAGCGTCATCAACTACCCGATCTAAAACGGCTTTTAGCTTGTTTCTAGCTTCGCTAAAAGTAACTACTTTCATTGTGGTGACTTGTCTGCTTAGTTGTACGAGTATAGCAAGCGTGCCGATGAACTAAGCGGTTGTAGCGCGTATTTTTAGACAAGAGAGGACTGGGCATGACCAAAGATGATTTGCGGGTACGGCGAGTCGGGGTGATTGGCGGCGGGCAGCTGGCCTGGATGATGGCGGCTGGCGCTGAAGCGCTCAATGTCGATCTACTTGTACAAACGCCGAATGTGGATGATCCGGCCTGTGCGATCGCCCACAAAACCTTCCCTGGCCTGGTAGATGACGCCGCCATCACAGCCGAACTCGCGCAGCAGTGCGACCTCATTACTTTTGAAAATGAATTTATCGATCTGGCGGCATTGCGTCAGCTAGAGAGACAGGGAACGAAGTTTTATCCGCAGCTAGATTGCTTGGAGCCGCTGCTAGATAAGTACGAGCAAAGGCAGTATTGCGATCGCCTCAACCTTCCCTCTCCCCCCTTCGTCGCGCTGCACAGCAAAACCGACCTGCCTACCCTCAGCGAAAAAGTAGAGGAGATCGGTCTGCCTTTGGCGCTCAAAACTCGCCGCCACGGATACGACGGTCAGGGTACGTTTATTCTTAAAACCCTGGCAGACGTGCAGAATACCTGGCAGCACCTGGGCTATCAGCCTGTACTGCTAGAAGCCTTTGTCGATTTTGAAAAAGAGCTGGCGGTGATGGTGGCGCGCGCGCAGTCGGGAGCAGTCGCGGTTTCTCCGGTCGTAGAAACCCAGCAGGTAGACCAGGTGTGTCGGCGGGTGATTGCGCCAGCGCGGGTAGAAGACGGTGTGGTCGATGAGGTGAGAGCGATCGCCACTCACTTTATCAACAGCTTGGGCGCAGTCGGCATATTTGGCATTGAGCTATTTCTGACAAGATCAGGCCAGGTGCTAATCAACGAAATTGCGCCGCGCACTCATAACTCCGGCCACTATACCCTTGATGCCTGCGTCACCTCGCAGTTTGAACAGCAGCTGCGAGCCGTGTGCGGACTGCCCTTAGGGTCGGTTGAGCTGACTCACCCAGGTGCGGTAATGGTAAATTTACTGGGTACCGATGCCACCAGTGACTACTCAGAAAAGCGGGCGGCCCTCTCCAAACTGCCCCACGCGCATCTTTACTGGTACGGCAAGGCATCGCGCCCCGGACGCAAACTGGGCCATGTGACTCTGCTCACAGACAGCCCTAACGACAGCGCTGCCATAGCTACTCTGATTGAGACTGTAGAGACTCTCTGGTATGAAAGCTCAATTGAGTTTTGAATATTTGATTGATAGGGCAAATATCCGTCATCCTTCTGTATGGGTTTCCTCTTGGCGGATTGGGGGGATGGTTCGCTATGATGATTGCAGTTCGGCTACGGCGTTGGTGACTGCCAACAACGTTTTCTGATCTATGTTTTTCATTGCAAGGGTGTCGAGATGCTGAGGCGGCAGTATACCGAGCTTGTACTCGGAAACTATAAGCCTATGGCCGAGATTCCCACCTGGTTACCCCAGGTCAAAAACTGAGGTAAGACGGCGCTGCGGTCGAACTATTCTAAGATCCTTGTCCTTTGGGCGGGGATTTTTTGTTTGGGCTGACTGCGGCTTTAAAATAATGTATCGAGGCGCACAGATAGCCGGATGGCTAAAGAGCATCTTGATAATTTAAGCAATCCTTATTCAGGTTTCGTTTTTGACTCATTCTGAATCCTCTGCTGCCGGTACGAGTGCGAGCATTATAAGGTTACCCAATGGGCTGACCGTGATTCACCAGGAGATGGCCACGCCAGCAGCGGTGGTGGATGTATGGGTACGCGCTGGGGCCAGAGTAGAACCGGCTGAGTGGTCGGGAATGGCTCATTTTTTGGAGCATATGGTGTTTAAGGGCACCCAGCGGCTGCGACCCGGTGAGTTTGACTGGGCGATTGAAAGTCAGGGGGGGATGACCAATGCGGCCACTAGCCATGACTATGCTCATTTCTACATCTCAGTGGCTGCGGGTGCCCTGCCGCAGACGCTGCCTTACCTGGCTGATTTGCTGCTGGGCGCGGCGATTCCTGCCGATGAGTTTAGCCGGGAGCGTCAGGTCGTTTTAGAAGAAATTCGCCAGGCGTATGACGATCCTGACTGGGTGGGCTACCAGGCGATGTGTGAGCTGCTGTATGGTCAGCACGCTTACGGGCGGCCTGTGCTGGGCACCCCCGATGTGCTCAAGGCTCGCTCTCCAGAAGAGATGCGCCGCTTTCACCAGGCTTACTATCAGCCTGAGAATATGACGGTGGCGATCGCTGGCGGCATTTCCCAAAAGCAGGCTCTAGATCTAGTCCAGCAGTCCTTTCGCCACTTCCCAGAGCCGCTGCTCTGTCCGCCCTCACTTACAGCCTCTCTCGCACCGCAGACTCATCAGCACCAGACCCTGCATCTCCCCTATCTGGAGCAAAGCCGCCTGACAATGGCCTGGCTTGGCCCAGGCGTCGATCAGCTGGCAACGGCTAGCGGGCTAGATGTGCTCTCAGTGCTGTTAGGGGGCGGGCGGACGGCGCGGCTGGTGCGAGAGCTACGCGAAGAGCGGCAGCTGGTGCAGGCGGTTGACAGTAGCTTTGCCTTGCAGCAGGAATGCAGCGTGCTGAGTCTGTCGATGTGGTTAGAAAGCGACCAGATTGCCGAAGTAGAGGAGATTGTGAGCGATCGCCTCACCGAATTAACAGAGCAGCCCATCGAGCCATCAGAACTGGCCCGCGCTCAGCGCCTTTTGCTCAATGACTATGCCTTTTCTACGGAGACGCCCAGTCAAATTGCCGGGCTGTATGGGTACTATGCCACCATCGCTCAGCCCGAATTAGCCACTGCTTATCCTCAG
>JBBSNR010000223.1:0-5536 GCA_038260635.1 Phormidesmidales cyanobacterium | reverse complement strand
GCCTCAAAATGAGGGCGAAATGGCAATTCATAAGAGCTATCAAGGAGTCTATAAGCAGCTAGTCGATGCCTTTAAAAAGCTGGGCGTATCGCCTATGCGCTGCCAGGGGCAGGAGTTTGATCCCAACCTGCACGAGGCGGTTATGCGCGAGCCGACGGATCAGTATCCGGAGGGCACTGTTATTGATGAGTTCGTCCGTGGGTATGTTTTAGGAGAGCGTGTCTTACGCCATGCCATGGTCAAAGTGGCTACGCCGCTAGATCCTTCAGCTGAATCTGGTGATTCCTGACTGTAGGCTGATTGCCTGAGCGCGATCGCTCCTCCGAGTGGCAAGTCGGCTGGCAAGTCAACGACGGTCATCAAAACTAGGTTCAGCGTAAAGTCATGGCCGGGTGACGGAGCGCTGCTGCTCTTACAGTTGCCCAAAGCGGCAGCTAAAAGCGGCGGCAGAATTGACATGCTCGCAAGCGACCTTCATTAAGAATCGTCCAGACGAACTATGGGAAAAGTGATCGGCATCGACTTGGGAACGACAAATAGCTGCGTAGCTGTGCTGGAAGGCGGTAAGCCGGTGGTAATTCCCAATACAGAGGGTGGCCGGACAACGCCTAGTATTGTGGGTTTTGCCAAAAGCGGCGAGCGGCTGGTCGGTCAGCTGGCGAAGCGGCAGGCCGTCACCAATGCTGAGAACACGGTGTACAGCATTAAGCGGTTCATCGGTCGGCGGTGGGATGATACTGAAACGGAGCGATCGCGCGTTCCCTACAAATGCACACGCGGCAAAGACGATACTGTCGATGTGATCATCCGGGCTAAGAGCTTCACGCCTCAAGAGATTTCGGCGATGACGCTGCAAAAGCTTAAGCATGACGCCGAGGCCTATCTGAGTGAAACGGTGTCCCAAGCGGTAATCACCGTTCCGGCCTATTTTACCGATGCGCAGCGGCAGGCGACTAAAGACGCTGGGACGATTGCTGGGCTAGAAGTGCTCAGAATTATCAATGAGCCTACGGCAGCGGCGCTCTCCTACGGACTGGATAAGCAGGACCAGGACCAGACAATTTTGGTTTTCGACCTGGGCGGCGGCACCTTTGATGTGTCAATTTTGCAGCTTGGCGACGGAGTTTTTGAAGTCAAGGCCACCTCTGGTAATAACCATTTGGGTGGAGATGATTTTGACAATTGCATTGTCAGCTGGGTGATAGCGGCCTTTCAGCAGCAAGAGAGTATGGACCTGACTGCTGATCGGATGGCGCTTCAGCGGATTCGCGAGGCGGCTGAGAAAGCCAAGGTGGAGCTTTCGACGATGGCCAAAACGTCGATTAACTTGCCCTTTATCGCTGCCGATGAAGCCGGACCAAAGCACTTAGAGATGGATTTGACGCGATCGCAGTTTGAAGAGCTAGCGGCAGTCCTGACTCAAAACACGCTAGAGCCCGTAAAGCAGGCCCTCAAAGACGCCGAACTCACCGTTGCCGACATTGATCGAATTCTGCTCGTAGGCGGCTCAACCCGGATTCCGGCTGTGCAAACCGCCATTACCGAATTTTTTGAGGGTAAAGCGCCTGATCGCTCTGTCAATCCAGATGAAGCCGTTGCCTTGGGCGCTTCTATTCAGGCGGGCGTACTCGGCGGAGAGATTAAAGACCTGCTTTTGCTCGATGTAACGCCGCTATCGCTGGGCATTGAAACACTAGGCGAAGTGTTTACAAAAATCATTGAGCGCAATACGACGATTCCGACCAGCAAAAGTCAAATTTTTTCAACCGCTGCCGATGGTCAGACCTCTGTAGAAGTTCACGCCTTGCAGGGTGAGCGCGCCATGGCCCGCGACAACAAAAGCCTCGGTCGGTTTGAGCTGGCTGGCATTCCCCCAGCGACTAGGGGCATTCCTCAAATTGAAGTCTCTTTTGAAATTAACGCCGACGGGATTTTGCAAGTTGCAGCTAAAGATCGGGGGACCAATCGCGAACAGAGCATCAAAATTACCAATCGCGGCGGCCTCACCTCCGCTGAGATTGCTCGCATGAAAGAAGAGGCTGAAATGTATGCGGGTGAAGATGAGGATCGGAAAGTCTTAGTAGAGCTGCAGAACCGGGCTGATTCACTCTTTTACAGCTATGAGACGGCGCTGCGAGATAGCGTTGGCAGTATCTCTGAAGAGCTGAAGGCACAGGCCGAAGCTGAAGCCACAGCCTTGAAAACCGCAGTCACCGATCAAAATATTCGGCCCGCTGATCTGACTCAAAGACTAGAGGCTTTGCAGCAGACCGTCTTTGATATCGGCGCTAGCCTTTACCACCCGGCCAGCGATGACGATAGTAGCCTACCTGCCGAGCATAGAGCGCCAGATGCTGATGTGGCGGCGGCTGTGCCTGCCGAAGCTGTAGTCTCTGGCGGTGGTAGAACGGCTCCGCCTGATCCAGTCGCCTCTGGGCGGCCTGTAGCGGGTAGCCCAGCCGATGAGGAGTTTGATGTTGACAGCACCGTCGCAGCCGATTACGAGGCCATTGAGTAGGGGCCAAGTGCAGATAGCAGGCGATAGTGACGGCTAGTTGAGAATGGGCGATCGCTGTGTCATGGCAGGCGAGTGCGTTAAAAGCATAAAGTGGCCGACAAGCGTCCCTATGCATCAGGAAGTTTGCTATACAATGGGTCAATGCGTGTTGATTTGTGACCTGCTAGTTCTCTTTTTGATTGACGTTTTATGGCCCGTGATTACTACGAGACCCTGGGTGTCTCGCGCAATGCCGAGCAAGATGAAATTAAGCGCGCTTACCGCAAGCTAGCGCGTAAATATCACCCTGACGTCAACAAAGATGAAGGTGCCGAAGAGACCTTCAAAAGTGTTAGCCGGGCTTATGAAGTGCTTTCAGAGCCAGAGATGCGGGCTCGCTATGATCGCTTTGGCGAAGCCGGTGTGGGCGGCGCGGCGGCAACAGCAGGCGGCGGCTTTCAGGATTTTCAAGATATGGGCGGGTTTGCCGATATCTTTGAGAGCTTTTTCAATGGATTTTCGGGTCAGCCTGGCCAGCAGCGTCGCCAGGGGCCCATGCGCGGTGACGATTTAAGGCTAAACCTCAAGCTCGACTTCAAAGAAGCCGTTTTTGGCGGTGAAAAGGAAATCAGGATTAGCCACTTAGAGACCTGTGTCACCTGCTCGGGCTCAGGCGCAAAGCCAGGTACTCGCCCCCGCACCTGCTCTACCTGTAATGGCGCTGGCCAGGTGAGACGCGCTACCCGAACTCCCTTCGGAATTTTCAATCAGGTTTCGGCTTGCCCGACCTGCAATGGCAGCGGCGAAGTGGTAGAAGACCGCTGCGAAACCTGCGGCGGCAGTGGCCAAAAGCAAACGGCGAAAAAGCTCAAGATCACGGTGCCAGCCGGCGTCGAAAACGGAACCAGACTGCGGGTTTCTGGAGAAGGTGATGCGGGCAAGCGGAATGGCCCAGCTGGGGATCTTTACGTCTATCTGATGGTCAATGAAGACCTCAAGTTCAAGCGAGATGGCATCAATATTCTTTCCAATTTGAACGTGAGCTATTTACAGGCCATTTTGGGCTGTGAGCTAAATGTAGAGACCGTCGATGGCAAAGTAGCTGTACAGGTGCCAGCGGGAACTCAGCCTGATACGGTGCTGGCGCTGGAAGGTCGGGGGGTCCCTCGGTTGGGAAATCCAGTTAGCCGGGGTAAGCACCTGATTACGGTGAAAGTGGAGATTCCCACCAGGCTTAAAGCAGATGAAAGAGAGCTACTGAACAAGCTGGCGGAGGTTCGTGGGGACTCTGTGGGAAAGGGTAAGAAAGATGGTTTTTTGGGGGGGTTGTTTAATGGATAGTTCGCTGTCTACTGAGCAGCTAGATTTGAGAGGGACGCCCTGCCCGCTAAACTTTGTGCGCACGAAGCTGAAGCTAGAGCAAATGGCCCCTGGCTCTCTGCTGGAAGTGTGGCTAGATCCAGGCGAACCGATTGAGCAGGTGCCCGATAGCCTAAAGATGGATGGCTACGGCGTAGAATCGATTGACGATCACGCTGAGTATTTTGCGGTGCAGGTACGTAGGCCGGCAAATCTGTGAGCCCGGTCGCGCGCGATCAGCTGCCTACGCCGCCACCGACCGTTGGGCTGTGGTCAGGGACGGTCACTGCCATCCAAGCTAACTATTACTCGGTGCGGCTTGATGATTCGCCTGAGCTAGCGGCTCTGGCTGGGCAACGAGCGGCTGATTTGAGCGATCAGTTCGCTCTACTCTGTATTCGCCGGGGCCTGCTCAAGAAGTTGGGTCAGCAGATTATGGTGGGCGATCGCGTTGCCGTAGAAGCCGCCGACTGGCAGAGTATGCGAGGGGCGATCACCACCGTCTACCCGCGCCAGACCGCGTTAGACCGTCCGCCGATTGCCAATGTGGATCAGATTCTGCTAGTATTTGCGATTGCAGAACCGGCGCTGGATGCTCATCAGCTCAGTCGGTTTTTAGTCAAGGCCGAATCGACCGGGCTAGCCATCGCGCTGTGCTTGAACAAGCGGGATCTGGTCACTGATAAAGTCGCCTGTCACTGGCAGCAGCGGTTAGCCGGTTGGGGGTATCAGCCACTGCTCGCGAGCATTCGTGAGGACGCTGAGCTACAGGCTGATTTGACAGCCGAACTGCAAGACAAAATTACAGTGGTGGCGGGACCCTCGGGGGTGGGCAAATCGAGTTTGACCAATCGGCTGATTCCTCAGCAGGATCTGCGGGTAAGTGCAGTGTCAGGCCGGTTGGGGCGAGGCCGCCATACCACTCGCCATGTGGAGCTGTTTGAGCTGCCGATGGGCGGTTTTTTGGCGGATACGCCCGGCTTTAATCAACCAGATATTTTGAGTACGCCAGAAGCATTGGCTGGTTACTTTCCAGAGATTCGTCAGCGGAGTGTGATCGCCGCCTGTCAGTTTAACAATTGCCTGCATCGAGAGGAGCCTGGCTGCGCCGTGCGAGGTGACTGGGAGCGATATGAGCACTATTTGGCGTTGCTAGCGGAAGTGACGCAGCAGCAGCAGCACATCTTCCAGCAGCGGGATGCGGAAGCGACTGAAAAGATCAGGATGGGAGAAGACGGCAAAGCAGTGCAAGAGCCCCGACTGGCGGCGAAAAAATATCGTCGTACCTCCCGCAAAACGCGCAACCAGGCTTTTCAAGAGCTCTGTCTGGATCTGTCAGCCGCTGAAGACTTAGAGGATCTGGAAGATCTCGAAGATCTGGGCAGATAACCACTAGCTGCCGCAGTAGACAATCAGATCAATTTCAACATCTCCAAACCCGGCCAGAGCAGTGACGCCAACGGTGGTTCGCCCAGGGTAGCGGCCTGCTGTGAAATGATTGGCATAGATACGATTGACCGTTTCGTAGTCGCGAAAATCGGTGACAAAAATCCGCGACATCACGACTTTCTCAAAGCTGGTGCCCGCATGGTCTAGCACCCGCTGAAGATTGGCCATGACTCGCTCAGTTTGCGCTTCGATGGTGCCTTTGATGACTTCACCCGTGTCAGGATCTTCGGC
>JBBSNR010000222.1:0-5547 GCA_038260635.1 Phormidesmidales cyanobacterium | reverse complement strand
GGAGAGATTCGAACTCCCGACACCGTAGTCCGTAGCCACGTGCTCTAGTCCACTGAGCTACAGGCCCTCACCGGGTTTTAATAGTAGCACACCCCTACCGCACCCTGACCACTCAAATCGACCATTTTCTTCAGCAAATCGCACAGCTCTCTGTGCCCTTATTACGAGCCCTTTCATGAGCAATCCTAAGCCATCAAATCCCAAGCCTTCCCTGACCCATCTAGACGCCCAAGGTCAGGCCCAGATGGTTGATGTTTCCGCCAAAGAAACCACGGTCCGTCAAGCTACGGCCACAGGATCGGTGTATATGCAACTGTCTACGCTGGAAGCGATCGCCGCAGGCAATGCGCCCAAAGGCGATGTGATCGGCACCGCTCGGCTAGCGGGCATCATGGCAGCCAAGCAAACAGCGCTGCTGATTCCGCTGTGTCACCCGCTGCCCTTAAAAAAAATTGAGGTCGTCATCGAGCCTGACCGCACCTTACCGGGCTATCGCATTCAGGCCACCGTCAAAACCAAATCTGAAACAGGCGTAGAAATGGAAGCGCTGACAGCTGTCTCAGTGGCCGCCCTCACCCTATACGACATGGCCAAAGCACTCGAAAAATCCATGCGAATCAGCGACATTCAGCTCCTAGAAAAAATCGGCGGCAAATCCGGCCACTGGCAATCCCCTCTCCCCTAACCTCCTGTCTCCTTCCTCCTGTCTCCTGCTCCCTGATCCCTCCCCAAGTTAATCGCATCACCCCCCTACAATAGATAGCGTAGTCAACCACCTCATAAAAAACGCTATGCCTCCTCGCTGGCCCCGTGAACCCGACCCCGCTAACGACCCTGCCCTGCGCAAGCTAGCAGACCGCATTAACTTTGCACTCCATGTAGCTGCGTTTGCGGCGGTGAATTCTAGCGCGTGGTTTTTTAACACGCTGAATCCGGGCTCCCTACCCTGGGCCAAGACATTGACTCTAGTGACTTTGGGCGTGCTGTTTGCGCATGGGCTGTATGTTTTTGCGATCGCCGACTACTCCATCAAAGTGGACGTTGGCAAATAGCCGATTTTCGGCAACGCTACGCCTAGCCTTTCGAATTACTTGGCCCTTTAGATAGTTCTCTGCTGCCGTCAGACCCCTTTATGCTGGCAAAAGACAGCTTTATTTTCTAAAAACTCTATTTTTAAGGAGGCGACATGGCCGCAGCAAACTCCACCGAAAGCCTGGAAGCGCTAGCCGCTGAGATCGGCGAAAACATCTATATCGACATTGCTAAATGGCATCTGTATCTAGGCGATGCCAAGCTGCATACCCCCCTGGCAGAAAAGCTCTTGCCTATGGTCACGAGCAACGACATCTCCGAAGACGGCGTGATCAAAGTGCTGCAAGATATTCCCATTAAGCTAGGCGGCGGTAGGAAAACGCTGCCCCTGGCCGATCTGCTGCCGATGCAGTGCCAGGTGAATCTGATCGATTTGCTAGAGGAGTATCAGCAGAAGCTGTAGTCCGTTTCCGCAGCAAGCGTTATTCATACAAAGTCCCTATCGCAGCGAGAAACCGCCAGCGGTAGGGACTTTACAGTTTGAAATAGCGCTGCCTGCCCCTACTGGCCACGCCTGCCAAAGTTTTTACCAGAATTGACTTTCTAATAAAGAAAATAAAAGTTAATATAAGAAGACATAATCCGTTTAGTTACTTAGAGCAGGAGAACAATGGGTATTCTAGAATTTGTTTTTGGCAAGGGCGCGCCTAAAGACGACACTCAGACTAAGCAGGCTTTTTACCTCAACGATGACGACGCTAAGACCTTTGGCAACATCGACTACATGCGCTCTAGCAAAACGGTCAGACGAACCTTTGCTAAAAAGAAAGGCAAAGAGCATATGGAAAGCATCAGACAAATCTCTGCAATGAAAGCGGCTGCCGCTAATAACGACGGCGTTTTTTCGCCATTGACTCAAGAGGTTGCCAATGCCAATGGAGCCAAGCCCGGCATTGCGCCCGATATGGGTGTGCCTAAGGCTGAGCGACCCCGCCGTAAGCCAGGCTCTAGCGACATGGACATGTTTCGCAACATGGCCAAAGACATTCGCAAGTAGGCCAGCTCTTAACGCTACGGGGAGAAGGCACGAGTCATGCTTTCCGTAGCCACCCGTCATGTGTTCCCAGCGATGACTGTACTACTGTCAGTCATCGTTTTTTATGGGCGTTTGCAGGGTGACAGGCACCTGCTGGATCAGCGTAACCGCCCGCATCGCCATGAATCCCGAGAGGGCGAGCCATAGTAGGTGAGGGCTCTCTAGCCAGCTGGCAGTGAGCGCCAAAGGTAAAAAGCCTACGCAGACGGCGATCAAAGTGGCGTTTCGTAAGGTGCGCCCGGCAGTTAACCCTAAAAAGTATCCATCTAGGGTAAAGGCGACGCCGCCAAAGCCCAGCACAGGCAGCAACCAGGCTACGTAGTGAGAAACCTGATTGAGTAGAACAGCGTGGCTGGTGAGCAGGCTAAAAAAGTAGGTAGGCCAGATCATTAGCGTGAAGGCGATCGCCCCGCCCAAAACAATGCTACCCACCGTTCCCAATATCAACAGCCAGCGCAAATCGCCCGCTGCCTCTCGCCCATAAAAATTTCCGGCGTAGCTCTCCACCGTCAGCGCAATGCCATCCATAAAATAAGCCGCCATCAGCACAATCTGCATCAGCAGTGTATTCACGCCCAAAATCGTATCGCCCATGCCCGAGCTGAAGTTCGTAAACAGCGACATGGCCGTGACAATTGCAAACGTCCGGATGAGAATATCTCGGTTCAGCCCAAACAGCGTCTTCAGAGCGCTGAGCTGCCAGAGCCGAGCTTTGATCTGTGGCCACCGCTGCCAGGGCACATCACCAGTCAAAATCAGCCCGAGGCCTACCGCTAGCAAGATATAGTCGCTCAGCGCTGTCGCCAGCCCCGCCCCGTAGCTGCCCCAGCCTAGCTGCCGAATAAACCAGTAGTCGAGCAAAATATTGCTGCCGTTACCGATCACCGCCAGCACCACCACCCGCCGCCCCTGACCGCGACCGAGCAGCCAGCCCAGCAGCACAAAATTGATCAAAACAGCCGGTGCACCCAAAATCCGCCCGCTGTAAAATTCCATTGCCGCTGTTTTAACCTCAGGGCTAGCCTGTAGCAGGGCAAATCCGGCAGTGGCGATCGCCCCTCTCAGCAGCCAGATCAGCCCGCCAGCGCCTAACGCCAGCAGCGAATTTCGCAGGCCAATCAGCCATATTTCAGTCTCGTCGCCCCGGCCAACCGCCTGAGCCGTTGGCCCAGTTGTCCCCATCCGAAAAAAATTAAAGCTCCAGTAGACCACGTTAAAAATTACCGTGGCCAGAGCAACCCCATTGAGATAGCGAATGTCCGCCAGGTGACCCAAAAAGGCCGTGTCGATTAGCCCGGCCAGCGGCACCATCAGATTGGAGAGCGTGTTGGCGATCGCCAGGCGGCAAAACGGCATCAGCCAGGCGGCTGTATTCGATTGGGACAGCGGCTGCGGCGTGAGCTGCTGGGCAAATTTTTGGGCGAGTCGTTGAAGATAGGTCAAGTTTTTACAGCGATAGGTACGGCGAGTCCACTCGGAGAATCTATGGGGTCAACGCATTTTGCGGGTGAACTGGGCAATCTACCCTTACGAGCGCTTGCCAGCCCGTACGTTTTGAACCAGGTTTTGAAAGGGAACGTCATGAACCGCAGTGGCCTTACGATTTTAAGCATTACCGCACTTCTCAGCAGTCTGGTCGTGACGCTGCCAGCTCAGGCCGATAGCTTTAGCGCTGAAGAACTGTCTGAAGCTATCTTTTTGCCCGTGATCAATGTCGATCCTGACATAGAAAGGGCTAGCAACGTGCAGCTCAGAGTAGGTCGCCAGGTGATGCCGCGTTTGGACACGGGCTCCGATACCGCTGACAGCAGCGCCGATCTCGACGTGGAGCGCGCCGCTACTGTTAATCTACTCAACCTGCCAGCGCTCACGGTGGAGCCTGCGCCCGTCCTAGAACGTGCGCCAGCCCTGGAGCGTTCGCCCGTCTTAGAATCTGCGCCCGTTTTAGAATCTGTGCCAACGGGAGAACCCGCACCCGATCCGATGACTCAGGCGGTCACTGCCTACAATCAGGGCGTTCGGAGCTATAACAAGGGCGACTATGCGGCGGCGATCGCCCAGCTTGATACCGCGATCGCCATCAACAGCAGCTACGCTGAAGCCTACGTCTTTAGAGCGGCTACTCATCTCAAGCTTAACGATCCAACAGCGGCAATGGCCGACTACACAGCCGCGATCGCCGCCCGCCCAGACCATCCGCTGGCCCACTTTGCGAGAGGGGCGCTGTTTTATGAAATGGGCGAGATGGCTGCTGCCATGGAAGACTTTGAGCAGGCGATCGCGCTTAACCCTGCCTACGTAGAGGCCTATGACTACAGAGGGCTCACCGACGCCGCTATTGCCAATCACGAAGGGGCGATTGCTAGCTTTGACCAGGCGCTCAGGCTTGACCCCACCTACGCACCTGCCCACCTGCACCGAGGCACGTCTCTGATCGCGCTTGGCGAATACGACAGTGCGGTCGTTAGCTTAACTGCGGCCATTAAAAACCGCAGCAACTATACTCAGGCCTATCTCAACCGGGGTGTCGCTTATTATCACCTGGGCACTCTCCCAGCGGCCCTAGATGATCTCAATCAGGCAGTTCGTCTCGATCCTGATAGCAGCGAAGCCTACTACAACCGCAGCTATGTCTACCTGGCCCTGGGTCGCCCTAACCGCGCTTTAGAAGATATCAACCAGGTGCTCACCCGCCAGCCCAACTCGGTTGAGGCATATATGGCTCGGGGAAATTTGTACCGGACTCAGGGCAATACGGCGGCGGCGATCGCCGATTTTAGCCGAGTATTGCAGCTAGATGTTTACTCCAACGAGGCTTACTACCAGCGCGCCCTGGCCCGCTTATCAAACAACAACGTGCAAGAGGCGATCACTGACTATGAGGCGGCTATTGACCTCAACCCGATTGACCCGCGCCTCTACAAAGGCCGCGCTGACGCCTATGCAATTGACGATAATTTGCCTGGGGCGATCGCCGACTACACCTACGCCATTGAGCTAGACAACAGCTATGCCGACGCCTACGCCGCCAGGGGCCGGGCACTGTACGAGTCGGGTGACGCCAGCAGTGCCTACCAGGACTTCTCTCGTTTAATTCGGCAAAATCCTGCTGCGAGCGCAGACATTTACTACTATCGGGGACTAACGCTAATGGCGCTCGGTGACAACTTTGCCGCCCAGAGTGACCTGCAAGCCGCTGCCGACCGCTACTTAGCCATGGGCCGTGCCGACGGCTACCGGGCCGTGATGGATCGGATGAGAAGACTGTAAAAACGACTGCTTTTATCGCTTCCGGCGCTTAGTGATAAAATCTCATCGCTAACTCAAGAAGGGGGCTGTACACTAAAAAGCAGTCCCCTTTTAACTGTTGGTGATGATTCAGCGCTGGTCTTTCTTTTTTCAATTCTGTTCTTTAATTC
>JBBSNR010000221.1:0-5582 GCA_038260635.1 Phormidesmidales cyanobacterium | reverse complement strand
CTGGAATTCGGTAAAGTTTCAGCATCTTCAGCGTCTCAATGTGTTGAAGCAAGCGGTGAAAAGGCTGCAAACCCATCAGCTCTCTCCAGAGACCCGCCAGGGAGCCTATAGGGCTGCTCATAGCTTGAACGGGGCGCTGGGCATTTTTGGGTTGATGGCAGGCTCTGACCTGGCTCAAGCCATTGAGAAAATATTGAAAGGAGAAGCGTTCATTAATGCCGAACAAAAAGAACAGCTTCAGAAACTGACGAGCGAGCTAGCGCAAACGCTTAGTGCCGCCATTGGGCCATCAGCGCCGCGCTCAGCGCCAAATTATTTGCCACTACTGGTGCTAGTAGATACTCACTTACAGCTCGTACCATCGCTGGTGAGTCAGCTTTGGAGCGAAGGCCTCACGGTCAAAGTGCCGCTCGATCTCACGGCGCTTCAGACGCTGCTGCTGACAACAGGTAGCCCTCAAAACTCAGAAGATCCGTTGCTCAAGGACGCTTCACCCGATGTAGTCGTATTCAACTTCTCTTTTCAAGAGAGTAATTCTCAGGTTTTAGCGAAGCTCTCAGCCTTAGTGCATCAAATACCGGCGCTGATGGTGTTGATATGCAGCGCCGATGGGGCTCTGCCTATTCGGGTTAAGGCGTCTCAGCTCGGCAGTTATCCTTTTCTGTACAATCCTACAACTGCCAATGTGCTGAAGGGAATAAAGCTATTGCGATCGCACTCCCCCTCAGCTGCGAACAAAGTCTTAGTCGTCGATGACGATCCGCAGATTTTGGCTGCTCTGCGCACCCGGCTAGAGCACCAGGGCTTCCAAATCTTCACTTTGAGCCAGCCCTTTGATTTTTGGCCAACCCTCCAAGCGGCTGCCCCCGATCTGCTGCTGCTCGATATTGAAATGCCCAAGTTCAGCGGCCTCGAAGTATGCCAGGCCGTACGCCAGGCCCCGCACTGGAGCCGCCTCCCGATTGTTTTCTTTACAGCCCATACCGACAGTCAGACGAAGCAGGCCGCGCTCCAAGCCGGGGCCAACGACCTGATCGAAAAATCTTCGCCTCCTTCAGATCTCTTGACTCGGTTAGCCGACCAGCTGAAGCGCTCCCATCTGCAACAGGCGATCGCCGCCATTGCCGATAGTGCTTCTCCTGAAGCCACTGCTCCAACTTAGCTGGCGCGATCGCTAATCCTCTATGATTTCTGAACTGTCCTCTGGTGTCTCCTGGTGTCTATGGCCTTCCCCTCCTCGCAGCCCGTCAAAAACTTAGAAGAACTCCTACATCGAATGACGGATCGCATTCGTCATTCGATTGAGCTACCTGAGATTTTGAACGCGACCGTGGATGAGATGCGGCGATTTCTCAAAACTGATCGGGTCAAGGTTTACCGGTTTCACGAGGATCACAGTGGTGAAGTGGTGGCAGAGGCCATCCACAACCAGCGCCTGCCGTCGCTGTTGGGCCAGCGGTTTCCAGCTGAAGACATTCCCGCAGAGGCTCGGGAGCTGTTTCTAAGCGTTCGTCAGCGCACCATTGTCAATGTTGCCCGGCAGAAAATTGGCAGCAGCCCTCTCCTTCTGCCCGATCAGACCCCGGAGACGTCTACTCCTAACATCCGTTTTCGCACTGTCGATCCGTGTCATATCGAATACCTGACGGCAATGGGGGTACAGTCTTCTCTGGTGGTGCCCATTTTGCATCGTCATCAGCTCTGGGGTCTGCTGGTCAGTCACCACAGTGTGCCCCGACGAATTAACCCCAAAGAGCTAGAAATTGTCCAGATGATTGCCGACCAGGTCGCTGTGGCGATCAGTCACGCCAACTTGCTGCATATCACCCGCTTGCAGGGACAGCACGAAGCGGTGATTAACCAGGTCGTCTCCCTCCTATACTCGACGGGCAATGAGCCGTTGCAAAATGCCCTAGATCAAACCGTGGCGGCCATGCAGTGTATGGGCGGCAGGCTCTATATTGCCCCGAGCGGTCAGGCGGCTCCGGACTCGCAGCTAGTCCTCAGCGGCACCCATGCCAAACTGACGGCCTCTGCGGAACCTGATGATGGTGGCTCACAGCTAGCTTCTCCGCCGCTAGAACAGCTCCCTGAGTGGCAGCCCTGGCTCGCAGCCGAAGCGCCCAATCAGCCTGTGACTCACCTGTGGGCGATTTCTGATATTGATGAACATTCGGTTGCGCCTGCGATCGCCTCAGCCTTACGCCAAAAAAACATTCGCGGGCTGCTAGTCGTTGAACTGATACATCGCAATCGGTTTTTGGGCTATCTGAGCTTATTTCGTCAGTCGGTTGATGTAGAAACAGTTTGGGCGGGCCGACCCGATGCCTCAGACCCTCGTCAGCAGCGGCCTCGCCAGTCTTTTGAAGCGTGGCGAGAAATTAAAGCAAACCAGGCTCACTCATGGAGCGCCCGAGAAATTGGTCTGGCCCAAGATCTCGCAGATCGATTTGCTTCTGTGATCTATCAAACGCAGCTTTACCAAAAGGTGAAAGCGCTCAACGCCGACCTAGAGCAGCGAGTCTTGCAGCGCACAGCTGAATTACAGCAGCTCAACAGCAATCTCAAACAGGAAATATCAGAACGCGAACGCACCCTGCAAGAACTCCAGCAGGCGCGAGATTCGCTGAAGCGTCTGAGCCATAAAAATGAGCTAATTCTCAATTCTGCGGGGGAAGGCATTTACGGCATTGACCCTCAAGGCAAAGTGGTTTTTGTTAACCCGGCAGCCGCTAGAATTTTGGGCTACGAAGGTGAAGAGCTAGTGGGCGAGTGTATGAACGACCTGCTCACTCACGCCAAGTCAGAGGGAGCGCCTTATCTCTGGCAGCAAAACCCTATTTTCAAAACCCTGAGATACGGGCAGACTCACCATGTTACCGGCGATCTCTTTTCCCGCAAAGATGAGACCAGCTTTCCTGTAGAGTACGTCAGCACTTCAATTCGCGATGACGGTAAGATTGTGGGTGCGGTTGTTATTTTTCAAGACATCACTGAGCGGCAGATAATAGAGGCCATGAAAGATGAATTTATTGCCGTCGTCAGCCATGAACTGAGAACACCGCTTACCTCAATTCGAGCGGCGCTGGGTTTGTTAGCGCAAGAACAGCTGAATATTCCTGCTCCAAAACGGCAGCGGATGGTTGAAATTGCTTTTTCTAATACCAATCGGCTGGTGCGGCTGGTCAGCGATATTTTAGATGTAGAACGCATTAAGCTGGGCAAAGTTACGCTGAATCAGCAGGTCTGCGACATGGCCGATATGATGTCTCAAGCTGCTGACGAGATGAGAGCAATGGCAGAGAAGTCTGAGATTCATCTTTCTGTCTCGTCTTTTTCAGCCCAGCTCTATGCAGATAGAGACAAAATTATTCAGACGCTGACCAACCTGCTGAGCAACGCCATTAAGTTTTCTCCACAGGGATCGACGGTGACAATGACCGCTCAGCAGATCGATTCTACTTATGATTTGCCTGTTTCTGGACACTTAAACGATCTGGGGAAAGCGGCGATTCTGGCCGGATTGGAGTCTTCAGCGGCGCTGTTGCTGGTACAGGTAGAAGATCAGGGACAGGGCATTCCTGACGATAAGCTGGAGGCTATCTTTGGTCAATTTGAACAGCTCTATACTTCAGATGACAAACATCATGGGGGAGCTGGTTTAGGGTTGGCTATTTGCCGCAGCATTATCCAACAGCACGAAGGGCATATTTGGGCTCAGAGCGAGCCTGGCAAGGGAAGTACTTTTTCTTTTACACTTCCTCTCAAGACGGCACTTCCTCTTAAGACAGAGTTGCCTTCCTAAGAATAACAGAAAATTTGTCTATATTAGGGGAGACCTATGAGGAAAACAGCCGTGGCGACCAAGCGCATTCTAATCGTTGATGACGATGCTGATATTCGAGAGGCGACTCAGCTCTGCCTGGAAATTACCGGTCAGTGGGAGGTGCTCAAAGCTAGCAACGGGCCGGATGGGATTGCGATCGCCCAGTCAGAAAAGCCCGATGCCATCCTGCTAGACATGATGCTGCCCGGCATGGACGGGCTCACCATTTTACAGCGACTGAGAGAAAATTCTGAGACTCAGCAGATTCCTATCATCATTTTGACGGCCAAGGCGCAGACACATGAGCAGCAGTACTTCGGCCAGCTAAAAGTGGCTTCTGTAATTACCAAGCCCTACGATCCGCTGACTATTTCTGATCAAATTGCTTCTGCGCTGGCAAAATCGCTTCGGTAATTCTGACAGTTGCACTTAAAAATCTATTTTAGGTGAAGATCGTCATATGTTTAATCGTGACTTTTGCACCAATGCAAACAAGGATGCTTGCATTAAGGTGAGTGTTTTCTCCCATGGCAACTCTTTTAGTAGCTACGCTCAAACCGTGGCGACAGTCGTCAACACAGCCGGTGAGACCAGCAAGCTAACCCTCACAACCACTAGCGATACCAAGTCGTATAATCTGCTGTCGACCGAACTACCGGTCGGTGATGGGAATGTCAGCGATCGCCCAAGCGCAGGCCATGTTTTTGTGTGCAACCGCAATTTTCGCACAGACGGGGCGCGGCATACCGGCGAATGGTTCCACGGCGATACGTGGAATCCGCTAGAGAAACCGCATGTCAAATGCGCTTACGACACCAATCCCAATGCCATCAGCGCTCAGCAGCTAGCCTGTAATATTCCGCTAGAGCCCGTTACAGCAGAGGAGCCGGACTGCTTATCGATGGGCATGATTGGGTTTACAACCAACGGCGTGGCTATTTACAACGCTCTGGACGATGCGGGTCACGACGCGGCGGCTCATGAGGTGCAGGATCTTTGCAACGGTCATCCGCAGGGTAAAGGGCATTATCATTAGCATGAAAGATACCACAGGAGATATTTGACCAACGCTGATTTGGATGCCTGCCACGGGCGGAGAGAGCAAGTAGCCACAGGTGGGCGGACTTACGACTATGCCTACCGACTAACCCCGGAATATCCCTACACGCTTGCCTGTTTCTCGGGCCGGGTGCTGCCATAAACTCGGCAAGCGATTCGCCAATCAATGGGGCCATCCCGGCAGCAGGGGGGCAACGGACGCCCTAAACGTGTGCGGTAACAGCTAAGTACATAGGCATTATTTATTGCTATATCCTGCCGCCGCCCTAGCCCCTCAAGTTTGGGGGGAACCGGACTCAGAGCCCCCAAACTTGGGGGTCGGGGGGCCCTCACGAGTGATTTGAACAGCCTACTCGCGGTCTGTATTTAATTTTGCTTGACTACTTATTCGATGCGACGATGGGACTGACGATGTCACCGGCTACTCTTCAGTGCATCCATCGGTGCAGGCTCCGTCGGCATTAAACGACAGCGTTTGGCCGCTCAGCGGGATATAAACGTCGGTTTCAGTCGCTTCGATAAAAGCGGCTGTTTTAGTATCTGGCTGAACTTCGCCATTGACGGTTGCGGCCTCATTCGCATGGGATACAATCACTGCCGTTGGCTCAATGAGTTCATCAATCACATAGGCGGCTTCTGTGGGGCCAGTCGTAAAAGTATCTCCAATGTTCATCACGACCAGTTCAGCGCCGTATTG
>JBBSNR010000220.1:0-5589 GCA_038260635.1 Phormidesmidales cyanobacterium | reverse complement strand
GTTCAAGAACCTATGCTGACTTGCCCTAACTGCCAGTTCGCCAACCCCGACGACCATAAGTTTTGTCAACGCTGCGGTGAGCCGCTGGACTCCCCAGAAACTGCTGCTGCCGAGGGTTTACTGGCGCGTGAGACCGAGGCCGCCGAGTCACCTGCCGCCGAGTCACCTGCCGCCGAGCGGCTGCAAGCCAGACTGATGCCGCCGCCAGAAATCGGGATCAGCCCAGCCGCCTATTTAGGCAGTGACAATCGCTATCAGATTCTCACCGTTCTCAGTCAGGGCAGCGCCTACATCGTCGATACGACGCCTGAAGTGCGATCGCTCCTGCAAAACCAGTTACTTCAGCTATCTCAAGCCCCCTTAGAAACTCTTCAGGCTTCATCAGCAGTGCCCACCGCTGCCTATCCTTACCTGCTGCTGGCTGAGGCAGCGCTCCCGCTTTATGACGTTTGGCAACAGGGCGAAACCACCGTTTTAATCACCCTGACGCGCCCATTATCTTCTTTGATCAAAGCCTTTTCCACTGCCGTAGACCCGCTTCAGCACGTCTACTGGATGTATACCCTGACCGATTTGTGGATAGCGCTAGAGCCGGTTCCTCAGTGGCGCTCTAGTCTTTTGCAAGCCGATAACCTGGGCATTGATACCGACCAGTCAGTGAAGGTTCGGCAGTTTATTGGGCCGGGCACCGAGCCGCCACAGCTCTCAGATCTGAAGGTTTTTTTACAGTCGCTTTTGGCGCAGCCGCACAGAGGGGCGATCGCGACTCTCAGACAAATCAGACAGCTGATTTTGACCGTCACTTCAGCTAAAACTCTGACCCAGCTTAGAAGTGAGCTAGAAGCGATCGGGGAGGCGCTGCTAGCTACCCCAGAAGCGATCACTCCAGCTGTTGCTCCATCACCTGCTACGGGCACTCTACAGACCACTTTCATGCCGTCCCCCTCCGAAAAATTTGACCTGGAAGCCACCGGTCGAGAAACCACCGGTCTAGAAGCTGCCGGTCTAAAAGAAGCTGACCTGGAAACTGCCGAGCTAGAAACTATGGACGATATCGATCTACCCGAACCTACACCTGCGGACAGCGACTCTACCTTGGTGCTGCCGATGAAGCTCGTCGCCCTGGCCGACGCTGGCCAAACCGATGTAGGCCGTCAGCGCGACCATAATGAAGACTGCTTTTTTATCGCTAGCAGTCAGCAAAAGCAGGCCAGTAATAGCGGCCAGCGAACTAAAGCTCGCGGTCTCTATGTGCTCTGCGATGGCATGGGCGGTCATGCGGGCGGAGAAGTGGCCAGCCAGCTAGCGGCCCAAACCCTTACCGCCTATTTTGCCGAGCACTGGCCCCAGTCCCAATCAGAACCTACCGCTGCTCGACCTCTGCCAGCCACAGCCACCTTGATTGAAGCGGTAAAACAGGCTAACCAGGCAATTTACGAGATCAATGAAAAAGAGGAGCGGGCCGGTCACGAGCGGATGGGAACCACGCTGGTGCTGGTGCTTTTGCAAGATACTGAAGCGGCTGTTGTACATGTGGGAGACAGTCGTCTGTATCAGCATACGCGGCGCACTGGGCTACAGCAGATGACGACCGACCACGAAGTAGGGCAGCGAGAAATTCAGCGCGGCGTCGATCCAGACATCGCTTACGACCGGCCCGATGCCTATCAGCTAACGCAGGCACTGGGCCCTCGCAGTCAGGAAGATTTGGTGCCGAGTGTGACCCGGCTGAGCTTTTCTGAAGATACGCTGCTGCTGCTCTGCTCAGATGGCCTCAGTGACAACAACCTGGTAGAAGACTATTTGAAGAGCCATATCGACCCCTTAACCAGAGGGAAAAAAGAGCTGGAAACCGGGCTCAGTGACCTTGTTACCTTAGCCAACGAAGTGAATGGGCACGACAATATTAGTGCGATCGCCATCCGTCTCCAGGTCAGCCCAGACATGGGGAGAACATAGCCAAGGGATTCGCGTGAAAATAAAGTACCCAGCCTACTGCGCAGTCTCCGACTGCAAAGCTGCAATTTGTTCTTTCGCTGTCTTCCAAAAAACTTCAAGCTCTTCGGCGCTATAGTCACTCAGCGGTTTTTCAGCCTGAGCTTCTACCTGTTCAAACCGAGCCACAAATCGGCGATTGGTGCCCTGCAAAGCAGCCGTTGGGTCTAGCCCACGCCAGCGAGCGATTTGAATCAGCGAAAAAAAGACATCGCCGAGTTCGCTTTCCTGCGCGGCTTTAGACTCGTGGTCTAAGGCATAGCGAAGTTCAGCTATTTCTTCGTTGACCTTGGCCCAAACTTCATCCAGAGTATTCCACTCAAATCCTGCTTTGGCCGCTTTTTTAGAAATTTTCATCGCGCCAGAGAGGGGCGGCATGGACCGGGCATAGCGCCGCAGCTTGGGCGATAGCTGATTGGGATCTTCGGTCTGGGCTTTCTCCTGCGCTTTGATCTGTTCCCAGTTGGCGTTTACCGCCGCTGGTGCCTCAGCCGTTACATCGCTGAAGACATGGGGGTGGCGGCGGATCATTTTTTCGGTGATGCCTCTGGCCACATCGCCCAGATTAAAATCTCCTTGATCTTGAAAAACTTGAGACTGAAGAACAACTTGCAGCAACAGATCTCCCAGCTCTTCGGCGATGTCATTTTTGTCGCCATTTTGCAGCGCATCGACAACTTCGTAGGCTTCTTCAATCACGTAGGGAATCAGCGTTTGCGGCGTTTGTGCTAAGTCCCAGGGGCAGCCGCCGTCAGGATTGCGCAGCTGAGCGATTACAGAAACGAGTTGCTGTAGCTCGGCCAGGGTTTGTGGGTCTGTCTGTGGGCCTATCTCTGGGTCTATTTGTGGATCTGATTGTAGGTTTGTTTGTAGGTTTATAGGGGCCATTTGATCAGCATTTGTCATAGCGCTATTCCACTGCCAGGCGAAAGCCAAATAAGATGTGCCTTGAGTCTATCGGACGATCATGCTGATAGGCCGCTCGGCAAAAGCCGGGGTAGTCGTCCCAGCCGCAGCCCTTGAGAATAACCTGCGGTTCGTCTGTGAGGGTACTGGTGTATTCAAACACGTTGCCAGCCATGTCTTCAATGCCGTATGCGCTGCGGCTGAGGGGGTAGGCAGCGACCGCACTGGTCCCCATCGGCCCATTTTTTGACCAGTTGGTGCCGTCATCACGCCACTCGCTGCCCCAGGGAAAATAGCGCCCATCGGTGCCGCGCGCTGCCTTCTCCCACTCTAGAGCCGTCGGCAGTCGGTAGCTAAGGCCGTCTTGGTGCGATCGCCACTCAATATAGGCCAGCGCATCTTCATAAGAGATCAGCACCACCGGATGCTCACTCTGCCCGGACGGATACTGCCCGCCCTGCCAGAGGTAAGGGACGACTTCGCTGTAGTCATGCACCAAAAAGCCCTGAGCCTGATATTCCGCCGCTGAAATTCCAGGTTCGCGGTGCCCGGTTGCCTGCATAAACTGCTGATAGTTGGCGTTGGTAACCAGGTTTTGGCTAAGGCAAAAGGCCGGTAGAGTCACCGTTTGGCGCGCTTGCTCCCGGTCAAACCAGCCCTGCGCCCGGTATTTGGCCTCAATTTCAGGCGCTTCCTCCGGGGAATCGGCTGCGCCCGCCGCTGAAATTTGGTAGGCATAGTCCCGCTCGGTGCGATCGCTCCCCGCGATAAAATCGCCCCCTGCGACAAACGCAAACCCCGCCTGCGCCTCACAGTCCGCCTGAGTCAGCGACCGATCGGCGGGGGCGATCTCCTGACAGCCTACCACCAGACCCAGCAGCGCCAGCGACAAGCCACTCATTAGCTTTATCATGGAGAGTATCTCTGATATTTAGCCGCCATTTTTGATCGAAATCTATGACCTACTATAACTGGCTCGTCACCGACGATGGACGGTGCACGTCGTTTGGCAGCATTGAAGACGAGCCGCCAGAGCGCACCTACCGGCTCTACCGGTTTTTAACCGATATGGAAGATATTTTAGAGCGTGAAACCGACGAGGCTAAGCAGGTTCAGGCGATTATCCCTTTGGTGCGCAAACTGCTGATTAGCTCCTACTGGCTGCAAATGGAGCACAAGCCCCCCTCTAAAAAGACCGGCTGGTCGGTCAACTTTCTCTACCGCGAGCACGAATACCCGATCACCGTGCAGATGGTTGCCTGGGCACCGGGCACTCAGTCAAAAATTCACAACCACGCCACCTGGGGCATCGTCGCTATGGTCGGCGGCGAGGAAAAAAATACCTTTTGGCGACAGGCGGCTGATGACCCCAAAGATATTAAACTCGCTGGCGAAAAGATGCTCTATCCCGGCGATATTATTGGCTTTACGAGCAACGCCGTCCACCGAGTTTCACCGATTGGCGATGAGCCTACCGTCTCTTTTAATCTGTACGGTGCTAGCGATCACAGCCGTCGGTACAAGTACGACCCCGAGACCCTGCTAGCCGACAAGTTTTAGCCAGGGTTTCTGTCGTCAATTCGTCCGTTATAAGATCTGCGCTATCCATCGGCAGGCTACCGCCTCATGGCCGCTGATGCATACCGAGTCAGACAGGGCTCATTGAAGCAGGCTTCAGTCAAATCAGCATCTGCCCAATCGACCTGCTGGAGGTTGACCCGGCGCAGATCTGCCCGGTTAAACTTAGCTCGGTGAAGATCGGCGTAGTCAAAATTGGCCCCGGTCAGCTGGGCATCTTGAAAATCGCTATTTTGCAGACTAGCCTCGTAGAAGTTGGCAGTGGTCAAATCGGCCTCTCGAAAGCTCGCGCCTTTCAGCCGAGCCGCTCGAAAGCTGAGCCCGCTCAGCTCCATACCGCTGAAGTTGAGACCGTTGAGCAAGGCGTGGTCTAGTTTGGCACCGGTTAGGGTGGTTTGAGCGATCGCCCCGCCAATCAACCTCACCCCGGTCAAATTCGCCCAGGCAAAATTGCTGCCCGTCAGCTGAGCATTACGCAAATTTGCCCCGGTCAGATTCACACTGCTAAAATTCGCCTCTACGAGCTGCGCTTCTCGCAGATTGACATGAGTCATCTGAGCACCGCTAACGCTCGCCCCGGTAAAATTGGCCCTAACGCCAAAGGCTCCCTGCAAATTGGCCTTAGTCAGCGTCGCGCCCATAAAACAGCTGCCGCTCAGCTTGGCAAACTGTAGATTGGCCCGGCTCAAATTCGCCCCTACAAAATTAACATTGGTCAAAAAGGCCCGGCTCAAATTTGCCCCACTCAAATCAGCCCTGGCAAAATTGACCCCCATCAAAATCTGGCCGCTCAAATCAGCCCCGGCCAAATTGAGACCTTTAAAATCTCGGTAGCCCTCTTCATAGAGGCGTAGGACATCTGTAGAACGCATAAAGTAGCCTGATACAACTGCTCCCCTTTCGGCCCGCTCCCGACCTGATCCCTTTCGGTGGCAAGAGCAGACTGCGGTGAGAGCAAAATCCTGTCCGAGTATTAAGATAGTTCGTAGCTACTGGGGCTGTGGCTAAATACTTCAGCATGGTTACATAGCCACTAAAAACTTTAAAAACCACTGTAAATATTTAGACATGCTCTCATCCGCCCAGCTTGAATGGCTTAACAAACCTCCC
>JBBSNR010000219.1:0-5598 GCA_038260635.1 Phormidesmidales cyanobacterium | reverse complement strand
GTGAATTGGATTTCGCTAGGGCGGGCGATCGCTCCAATCTCTTTCACCACATGCTGCTTTAGCTCAGCCTTCAGCTCATCACTGGCACTGTAGTGGTTTTCCAAAGTCACAAAGGCATAGACATCTTCACCTTTCAGGTCATCTTTGCGACCTACCACAGCAGCCTCTGCGACTGCCGGATGCGATACCAGCGCCGACTCAATTTCCATCGTGCCTAAGCGATGCCCCGATACATTCAGCACGTCGTCGGTGCGGCCCATCACCCAGAAGTAGCCGTCTGCATCTTTGCGGGCACCGTCTCCGGCAAAGTACAAATACTGACCGTCCTTAGGGGGAATGTGCTCCCAATAGGTACGACGGAATCTATCATCGTCGCCATATACCGTGCGCATCATGCTGGGCCAGGGATGCTTGATTACTAGGTAGCCGCCCTCATTTGCGCCAACCGGATTGCCTTCAGTATCAACCACATCGGCTAAGATGCCGGGGAAAGGTTTAGTCGCAGATCCCGGTTTGGTGGGTGTGGCTCCGGGCAGCGGCGTGAGCATAAAGCCACCGGTTTCGGTTTGCCACCACGTATCAACAATCGGGCAGTTGTTGCCGCCGATCACCTCGCGATACCACATCCAAGCCTCGGGATTAATCGGCTCGCCCACGGTTCCTAACAGCCTCAAAGAAGACAGGTCTCGGGCCTTGGGCAATTCATCGCCCATCTTCATAAAGGTGCGAATGGCTGTAGGGGCTGTGTAAAAGATATTCACCCCATGCTTTTCTACAATGTCCCAAGTACAGCCCGGATTGGAGGGTCGGGGTGCGCCCTCGTACATCAGGCTAGTTGCGCCGTTAGAAAGGGGACCGTACACAATGTAGCTGTGGCCAGTAATCCAGCCAACATCGGCGGTGCACCAGTACACATCCGTTTCTTTGATGTCGAACGTCCACTGAAAGGTCATGTGGGTGTAGAGGTTGTAACCGGCTGTGGTGTGGACGACGCCTTTAGGTTTGCCCGTGGTGCCGCTGGTGTAGAGGATAAACAACAGATCTTCACTGTCCATCGGTTCGGCAGGGCAGTCAGCAGAGACGGTGGGCTGGGCCTCGTGCCACCACACATCGCGGCCCGTCGTCCATTCGATATCTTGTTGAGTACGCTGCACCACTAGGACGTTGGTAACTGAGGGCACAGCGTTGCCATCTAGCGCTGCATCTACAGCGGGCTTAAGTCCCATAGCCTTGTCTTTGCGGAAGCCGCCATCGGCAGTGATCACCACTTTGGCTTCGGCGTCGTTGAGGCGATCGCGCAAAGCCTCCGCACTAAACCCACCAAAAACCACCGTATGGGCCGCACCAATCCGCGCACAGGCCAGCATTGCTACTGCCGCTTCAGGAATCATCGGCATGTACAGGCCCACGCGATCGCCCTTCTGCACCCCCATACCTTTCAGCACATTCGCCATCTGACACACTTCGCGATGCAGCTGCGCATAGGTGAGCGTCCGCGAATCGCCCGGCTCCCCCTCCCAAATCAGCGCTGCCTTATTGCGCCGCGCCGTCGTTAAATGTCTGTCCAGGCAGTTGTAGGAGATATTGATCTTGCCACCGACAAACCACTTCGCAAACGGCGGCTGCCAGTCGAGCACGGTATCCCACTTTTCAAACCAGTCCAGCTCCTGCTCAGCCAGCTTTGCCCAAAACGCCGCCGGGTCGGCTGCGGCCTCGTCATACAGCTTTTGGTAGACCGCCATGCTGGGTATGAGTGCCGCCTGCGAAAACGCCGGGGAGGGCTCAAACACCCGCTGCTCTTTCAGGATTGATTCGATGGTGGAGTCTGACATGAGAAGTTAAGCCTTAAAGCGCTACGGAAAATCTTTCAAAACCATACTGCGTTTGTTCGCAGCTTGCCTACTAGAGCTGCGTTCCTTAATATTTCGGAGAACTGTCAGCCCGCTAACCTGCGCTCAGTGAGGGTCTGCTGCTACGGTAGAGTACTCAACTTCCTCACGCCCGTTGAAGTCATTGAGGCTGCGACCTATTTCGACCATGCCAAACGTTTTGTAAAAGGCTCTTGATACCTAGTTGTCTGTGGCGGTCTTTAGCCTGAATCCGTTAGGACATTGCAAGCTGGCCCAACGCATTAACTGTCTGCCGATGCCTTGGCGCTGCCAAACGGGCAATACAAAAATTTGAGAGAGAATGCAGGCTTGCACATTCAAAGCAGCAAAAGCAACGACTCTCTCTTGACGTTCGACAACAACAATCTTGTGATTCTTTTCTAGGCCGTGCCATCGCTGTTCCCAGTCAGCGACGGGCCTGTGATGTGCGTAGCCTGACGAAGAATGCCAAGCCTCCCACCAAACCTGGATGACTCTTTTGAAATCGGTTGTCTTATAGGCTCTAAGTTCTAGCACAGACGGTTTTTTCTCGCTCTCAAAAGCAGCGAACTGACTAAACCTACTTTCAACCTACATAGTTACATTTATTAGCTTACTATGTCTACAGGTGAATATTCTTGGTCTAGAGTATGGCTCTTTCCTATGCGATTTTAGCGGCGCTGTTTAATCAGTCTTGCAGCGGCTATGACCTGGTAAAACGCTTTAACAAGTCTGTGGAGTGCTTTTGGAGCGCTAGCCATCAGCAGATTTACAAGGCTTTGAGCAATCTTGAGGCAGCGGGATACATCATATCTGAAAAAATTGAGCAGGAAAACCGGCCCAATAAAAAGCTCTATACCGTCACCGACAGCGGTCGTCAGCATTTGCAGCGGTGGATTGGGGAGGCCGAGACGATTTCTCCCATTAAGTCCGACCTGCTGATCAAGCTTTCTGTGGGCCATGCCGTGCCCACCATTACCCTGCTGCAAACGCTGCAAACCTACTACGAGCAGCATAAAGAAAGGCTGAAAAGCTATCAGCTAATTTCTAAGCAGTACGCTCAGGCGCTCCAGCCCTCTCGGGAGAGCCAATTTCAGTATCTGGCGCTGCGGGCTGGCATTCGTCAGCAGCTCGCCTGGATTGCCTGGTGCGAAGAGGCGATGGGTTTTCTCGGTCAGCCGGTGGCCGTGAGAGAGTCTTCTTCAGTCAGCTGACACTGCTCGCACAGGCCAAAAAATTCTAACGTGTGATAGAAGATCTGGAAGCGGTGCGACTCGGTTAGATGGCTTTCTAGACCGTGTACCGGGCACTCTGCCATAACCACGGAATTGCCGCAGCGCACGCAGGTGAGGTGGTGCGTGTCTTCTTGGGTCAGGCTATAGAGTGATTCGCCGCTGGAGAGCGTCCGCACCTGTACCGCGCCTTCTAGCTTGAGCGACTCTAGCGATCGGTAAACGGTGGCTAACCCCATGCTCAACTGACGCTGGCGCAGCTGCACGTAAAGCTCTTGGGCTGAAATCGCGCTCTTGAGCTGCTTTAGCAAGTTGAGAACTTGGGTTTGACTGCGGGTGCGACGGGTTTTCATGCGTAGATAGTGATTGAGTCTTGGCCAGTGACCCCTTATTTCCAGCCCTTATTTCCAGCTTAAGTGAGTGCGTAGCAAAGTAGCGAGGGAAAATGCGGTAGGATCGCAGGTGTCTTTTGCCAGTGGGTAACGGTGGCGCAATCTGCTCAGGCCAATCTATATCATGCCAAAGTCTATGTGACGCTGCGGCCCTCCGTGCTCGATCCGGCGGGGACGGCGGTGCGTTCGGGCTTGGCTCATATGGGCTACGACAATGTCTCCAAGGTTCGCATTGGTAAGTACATTGAGCTAGCGCTAACGGCTGAGAGTGAGGCCACCGCTCAGCAGCAGCTCGATAAAATTTGCGATCAGCTATTGGCTAATCCGGTGATTGAGAACTATCGGATCGAGGTTTTGCAGGCAGCGGCATAAGGAGTAGCGGCTATGAACTTTGGCGTGATTGTTTTTCCAGGGGCTAACTGCGATCGCGATATCGCCTACATCCTGCGCGACATTCTCCAGCAGCCCACTCGCATGATCTGGCACGAAGATCGTGACCTATCGGGCATAGACGTGGTGGTAGTGCCGGGCGGCTTTAGCTACGGTGACTATTTGCGCTGCGGGGCGATCGCTCAGTTTTCTCCGGCGATGCAGGCCACTGCCGAACATGCTCAGCAGGGCAAGCAGGTGATGGGCATTTGCAATGGCTTTCAGGTGCTGACCGAAATGGGGCTGCTGCCGGGCGCACTGGTGCGGAACCGGGACTTGCATTTTGTGTGCGATCGCCAGCCGCTGACCGTTGAGCGCACTGACTTACCCTGGACTCAAGGCTATCAGACAGGCCAGGTGATTACCCTACCGATTGCCCATGGCGAAGGCTGCTACTACGCCGCGCCCGATACCATCAAAGCCTTAGAAGACAATCATCAGGTACTTTTTCGCTACTGCGATACCGACGGCACGCTTAGCGAGGCCACTAACCCTAACGGCTCTCTTAACAACATTGCCGGTATTTGCAACCGGGCCGGTAACGTTTTAGGCATGATGCCTCACCCGGAGCGCGCCGCCGATCCAGCCCTTGGCAACACTGACGGGTTAGCGCTGTTCAAAGGGCTGTTGCAGATAGCAATGGTGGCAGCGTAGCCAGGCTACTCAACCCGCAGGCGGCGCGTGATCACCGTCAGGCCGTCGTCGCGCACTAGCAGGGCCGAAACCCAGCGAGTGTCAGGATTTGCCGGGGCTTCACCCACTTTAAACAGGCCACCAGCGGCTAGCAGCTCTAGATCTATCGGGCGACCGGTGAAAAAGTCTTGCGCGGTGCTGCCTTCTTCTACCGCAGCGCCCAACAGATAGCGATTGCCCAAAGGCTCTACCACAATGGCGTCGAAGTCATAGGTCTCGCCAGTTGTGACCTGCTCAGGCAAAATCACAGAGACGGTGGGCGGATTTTCGCCAGAGGTGAGCTGATTGCGCTCGGACAGGGTTTTTTGAGCAGTAATCTTGCCGTCTGCGAAAGTCTGCTGGGAGCGAATTACCGACTCTAGCTGCGCGGGCCGTCCGTTGCTGGTTTGGGTGCCGCTGATGTAAGTCACCGTTTCAGCGGTATAGCCGCCGTCGGCGGGTTCCCAAGACTGTAGCTCTACGCGGTAGGTCAGGCTGTCGTAGCTTTCCCAAAGGGTTTGCAGCGCTGTCTGCAAAGTTTCGTAGGTAAACCCGTCATCGTTTGTGAAGCTAGGGCTGTAGCTTTGCATCGCGGCTGACAAATCACCAGCGGTGGCAGCGGTTTCGATTTGCTCAAGGGCATTCACCAGGTCGGCGGGCGCTGTCTCAGGAGAAGCGGCTTTGGCTGTGAGCCCGTTGCCAAAGCTCAGGGCCAGCCCACAGGTCAAGGCAGACGCCATTTGCCAAGGCTGAGGCCAGTTGAGCCGGTCTGCGAACCAGGGTCGGCGATGGGACATGGGGTCACGCTTCCTTATAAGAATAATGGAATCAATAATTATGGGCAGATAATACCTTAAACCAAGGTAACCTGAAATTTGTACTTGGCCAATTTCTGGCCGACCGCTGGCTATGCGACTAGCCAGGGTTTACGCTTTGAGACTCATTGGGAACTTTTTTTATGGGCGCAGTACCGGTCGGGCCAGCCAAACTCCTGATTGCCGCTAG
>JBBSNR010000218.1:0-5599 GCA_038260635.1 Phormidesmidales cyanobacterium | reverse complement strand
TTAACCACCTTGACCTGGCCATCGTACTGTTCAGAAATTTCGTCTACAACCGGAGCAACCATGCGACAAGGACCACACCAGGGTGCCCAAAAGTCTACCAGGACTGGCGTCTCACTCTCCAAAACTTCTTGCTTAAAGGTCGAATCGGTAACCTGTGCGGCTGACATTCTTTAAATCCTTGCACTCATATAACTGAGATCTTACCATAGCTAAAACCTCCTATGAGTCCCAGTCCACTGAATAGCTAAAACCGGCCCTCTGCTACGAACGCTGTAGATTTTGGCAGATTTTGGGTAAGACCACTCAAAGAGGAACCGCCCAAACCCGAAGATTTGGACGGAGTGTGGTGTGAGGAGTGAACGGAAACTTGCGTCTCCGCTTACACCTAATTGTAAGAGACTCTTAGTAATTTGCCACTGCCTTTCCCGCGATATCACACACAAGTCTTGAAATTTAGCTATATTTACGGACGGTTTCCTCAGTCTCTGGTATAAGCCCGGCCCAGATCATCTGTGTGTAACTACTTACCCATGCCTAGCTGCTGCGCTTTTTGGTAGACCTTGCCCTCTGTCAACAGCGACGGGGCAATGACAATGTCCACCTGCTGCATTTCTTTAATATCTTTTGCACCTAGCGTACCCATACTGGTCTTGAGAGCGCCCAGCAAATTGTGAGTGCCGTCGTCTAGCTGGGCAGGACCGCGTAAAATTTGCTCCAGCGTGCCGGTCGTCCCGACCTCAATTCGCGTCCCTCGGGGCAGCACCGGACTAGGCGTGGCCATACCCCAATGAAACCCCCGACCAGGCGCTTCTTTCGCTCGGGCAAAGGGAGACCCAATCATCACGCCATCTGCGCCCGAGGCAATACATTTACAAATGTCGCCCCCGGTAATCAGCCCCCCGTCTGCGATGACAGGGATATATCGGCCCGACTCCCGCTGATAGTCGTCTCTGGCCGCTGCGCAGTCTGCTACCGCTGTCGCCTGCGGAATGCCAACGCCCAAAACGCCCCTGGAGGTGCAGGCCGCACCTGGCCCAATGCCGACCAGCACGCCAGCTGCGCCCGCCTGCATCAGCTGAAGCGTGACTTCATAAGTGACGCAGTTACCCAGTAAAACAGGCATGGGCATCTCCTGGCAAAATTGGGCCAGATCCAACGGAGAGACTGATTGAGGAGAGAGATGGTTGGTTGAGACGACTGTCGCCTGGATAAACACCATATCTGCGCCCGCTGTCGCTACCGTCTCACCGAACTTAGCAGCGCCGGCTGGCGTCAGGCTTACCGCCGCAATCCCACCCTGGTCTTTAATTTCGCGAATTCGCTTTTGAATCAGCTCAGGCTGAACTGGCTGGGCGTAGAGTTCTTGCATGAGGGGGACGAACTCTGTTTTGCCGATCGCTGCGATTCGATCTAAAACGGGATTGGGGTCTGCGTAGCGAGTGTGAATGCCTTCTAAGTTGAGGACGCCGAGTGCGCCCAATCGAGAGAGTTCGACGGCCATTGTCACGTCGACGACGCCATCCATGGCGCTGGCAATAATCGGGATTTCACGGGTGATGTTGCCGATTTGCCACTGAGTGTCCGCCAGCTGCGGATCGAGTGTTCTAGCGCCAGGCACCAGGGCGATTTCATCAATTCCGTAGGCGCGCCGCGCCGTTTTGCCGCGACCAATTTGAATATCCACGTCCGTACTTATTCCCAAGGAAGCATCTAGCTAGCGTAGCAAAGAAAGAAATCGATTGCGTATCGTGTTTGAGTGCGTCAGATGCCTCGTAAGATACTTAAATACTCTCATTGCTGAATTGCTCAACTGTCAATCGGTGCCTTTTGTCCTTTAGCGATCGCCTTTCCCTTGTGAACATTTCGTCTCTTAAGTTTTTCAAAAATCTCAGAGCGACCAATCGCCAGTTTGCCGTGATTGGTCTAGGCCGGTTTGGTCGCGCTGTCTGCTTGACCTTGCATGGCATGGGCTACGAGGTGATGGGCATAGACTACAACGAGAGCCGGGTAGCGCAGGTTTTGACCGACCAGATTGCCGCTCACGCCGTGCAGCTCGACTCGACTCAGCCCTCAGCGCTGATGGAAGCGGGTATTCCTGATTTTGACACGGTGATTGTGGCGATCGGCAACTATGTGCAAGAGAGCATTATCACAACTCTAAACGTCAAAGAAGCTGGCGTTGCCAATGTTGTGGCCAAAGCGTCTTCTGAGATTCATGGCAAGCTGCTGGTGCGGGTCGGCGCTGACCATGTGGTTTTTCCTGAGCATGAAATGGGCTGCGAATTGGCGCGATCGCTCACCCGGCCCGGCATTTTAGATCGCTTCGAGCTGGACCCTGACCATAGCATTGTAGAAGTGATGGTGCCGCAGGCCTTTGAGGGTAAAACCATTATGGAAGTCGATTTGCGTAATCACTTCGGCCTAACGCTGATGGCCCTGAGCAAAGAAAATGCCAAGGTGGATGACAACGACAAGTTCATCATCAACCCCAGCCCAATTACCCGCTTTAAGAGTGGCAATCTGATGGTAGTGATTGGCGATAACAAGGGGATTGATCGGCTGCCGGTATGATGCGAGTGATCGGATTGATGAGCGGCACGTCGGTCGATGGCATTGACGCTGCTCTAGTCGAGGTTTCGGGGCAGGGATATGCGATTACAGCCCGGCTGGTCAAGGGGATCACTCATCCGTATTCGGCTGAAGTGCGATCGCGCATTCTCGCTCTTTGCGCCGATCAGCCCACGACCCTGGCAGATTTGGCCGATCTCGACGATGCGATCGCTCACCAATTTGTTCAGGCCATTGACGCCCTGGAAATCGACCTCTCTAGCACCGATCTAATTGGCTCCCACGGCCAAACTCTGCACCACCGCCCGCCTCAATCCGGGCAGCTAGGCCATACCCGACAGCTCGGGCGCGGCGACCTGATTGCCCATCTAACCGGTTGCCATACGGTCAGCAATTTTCGCGCTGCCGATATCGCCTTGGGCGGACAGGGCGCTCCTCTGGTACCCATCATCGATGCCTGTCTGCTCAGCCAAGCCGACCGCGATTTGGTCGTCCAAAATATCGGCGGAATCGGCAACCTCACTTACTTACCGCCTTGGGCGCGGGATCACCAGCCTTCAGAGGCTCCTAGAGGCATCAGAGGGTGGGACACCGGGCCGGGCAATGCGCTGATAGACTGGGCCGTTTTTAAGCTTTCTCAAGGCCGCCAAACCTACGACAAAAACGGCGATTGGGCCGCGCAGGGCCAGCCCTGTCAGCCGCTGATAGAAAATTGGCTACAGCATCCCTTCTTTCACGCCCCGCCGCCAAAATCCACTGGGCGAGAGCTGTTTGGTGCAGCGTATGCGGCGCAGTGCTGGCAGGCTGCCCAAGCGCAAAACCTGAGCCCGGCAGACCTGTTGGCTACCCTTAGTGACTTTACCGCCGCCACGATTGAGCTGAGCTGCCGCCGTTTTCTGCCGCATTTGCCCACCGAAGTGTTAGTCGGTGGGGGAGGGAGCCGCAACCGCTATTTGATGGACCGGCTCCAGCAGCGGCTGCCAGCCGCTCAGGTCGGCTCTACCGAGCAGCGGCAGCTAGATGCGGACTATAAGGAAGCGATCGCCTTTGCAATTTTGGCCTACTGGCGCTGGCACCAATTTCCTGGCAATCTGCCCGGCGTGACCGGCGCGGCCCGGCTCTGCCTGCTCGGTGAACTCTGGGCACCCTAGTGGGCATTCTAAAAGTGCTGGCATGAGGAATAGCGCTGTGGCCCACAGCTTTTTACTTGAGCCCGGTCGATGGATATTGCAGGGCAGCTGGCTCACCCGAGACGCTTTGCCGACCACTGTGAAAGGGAAACTGCTGGTCGCCTGGAAAGCTGGCGACTGCTTTATGCTGGCAACCAAACTTACCTTTCCAGATGGCGACCAGGATGAGATTGTAATGCAGGCAAAAGGGCGGATGACCAGTCAAGAGAGGCAGTACACGTTTGTCTTACAGCACAGCCTGCTAGGTCAAGTCGAAGGCGAGGGCTGGATTGCACCGCAGTCAATTGTGCAGCGCTACTGGGGACTCAGCGATAAGCAGCGTCGCACCGGGTTTGAAACGCTGCGCCAGATCAGCGCCGAGCGGTATCACTTTTCGGGAGGTGTGATGGCGGGGCACCATCTCATCAGCACCATAGAAGCAGAACTCGCCCGCCAATAGTACCAGTACCTTCCTAGCGCCTTTAGCGCCCCTTTAACAGCATCCATAGCATGTCAGATCCTAACGCTGGTCGTAAAATTTCTAATCGGTACGAATTGATAGAAACCATTGGGCAAGGCTCTATGGGGAAAGTATATCTGGCCAGCGATGCGCTGTTGGGCGGGGTGCCAGTTGCCGTCAAGTTTTTATCGCAAACGCTGCTGAATGAAGACATGCGGGAGCGATTTTTTCGGGAGGCGATGACTTGCGCTCAGCTCGGCCAAAAGAGTATGCACGTCGTTCGCGTGACCGACTACGGCGTGAATGAAGACGATATTCCTTTTTACGTGATGGAGTACTTGAAAGGAGAAAACATTGGCCGCATTGTCCGTATGCATCCTCTGCCAGTGCCAAGGTTTTTAGGTCTTTTGCGTCAGATTCTTTTGGGGCTAAAAACTGCCCATAGCGGCATTTTTGTCAAAGGAGAAGTGGTTCCGATCATTCACCGAGACATTAAACCCAGTAACGTTTTGGTCACTTCTGACCCCTCAATGGGGGAGCTGGTCAAAATTTTGGACTTTGGCATCGCTAAGCTTTTGCAGGCGGGCAGCGAACAGACCAGCACCTTTATGGGCACGCTGGCCTACGCCGCACCCGAGCAGATGGAAGGCCGTGAGCTAGACAGCCGCGCTGATATCTATAGCCTGGGGGTGATGATGTACCAAATGCTCTGCGGCGCACTGCCGCTCAGACCGACTAACAATACGTTTGGCAGCTGGTATAAAGCGCACCGACTGGCTCAACCTAAGCCGTTTGCCGACTTTAGCACAGACCTGAAAGTACCTAAGGCGCTAGAAGATGTGGTCATGGCTTGCCTGTCTAAAAAGCGGTGCGATCGGCCTGAGACTATCGATCAGATTATTGAGGCGATCGCCCCCCTGGAAGCACGCTTTGGATCGGGGTTTCAAATCTCGCAGCGAATCAATACCGTGCTCTCAAAGCTACCGGTTGTCAGCAAAAAAGAGCCTGAGCGCCTACCGGATGCCCAGCAGCCGTCAGCAGACAACTTTTACTTGCAGCAAAGCTGGCCGCCGGAGATGCCGATTGCCCAGATTGTATTCCCCAAGCTGCTCGCCCGGCGCGAAGAAACCATTCCTACCCTGTGGGCCATGCTATCGGCTGATGAAATTGACAGGCGCATTCGCAATACCCGCTACAACAACTTCATGTGCACCATGACCCCTCATCCGATGGTGCTCTGGCTGACGGCGTTTTATCACAAGCTCGAAGGCCCTCGCTGGCTACCCTGCTATCTCGATCTCAAGGTTGAAGCTGCTCAGCAAATGCTGTGGACGCTCGCTGAAGTACAGACATACCGCCTCTTGTTTTTTGCCAAAGAAGCGCCGCATCGGTGTCAGCATGT
>JBBSNR010000217.1:0-5612 GCA_038260635.1 Phormidesmidales cyanobacterium | reverse complement strand
GCTAAGGAAGAAATACAGGCGGCTAACGAAGAACTTAAAACCACTAACGACGAACTGCAAAGCCGTAACGCCGATGGACGCGCTACTAATGATGATTTGCTCAACCTGCTGAACAATGTCAACATTCCGATCGTCATGCTCTCTAGCGATCTGCGGATTCGACGCTTTACGCCCACCGCGCAGCGACTCTTTAACCTGATTCCGACCGATGTCGGGCGGCCTCTGAGCGATATTCGCATTGATATTGACATTGACAATTTAGAATCGCTGATTGCCGAGGTAATTAGCACGCTTGACGCTCAGGACCTAGAAGCGCGAGACAGCGCAGGCCACTGGTACCGGCTGCGCATTCGCCCCTATCGCACGGCAGAAAATCAAATAGATGGGGCAGTGCTGGCGCTGGTCGATATTGACGATATGAAGCGCACGCTGGAACAGCTAGAAGAATCGCGCCTGTATGCCGAAAGCATTGTAGAGACGGTGCGATCGCCCCTCGTAGTCCTCAGCGCTGACCTCCAGGTAAAAACCGCCAACCGCGCCTTTTACGAAACCTTCCAGGTGTCACCAGCTGAAACCGAAGCGCGGCCACTATTTGAATTAGGCAACGGCCAGTGGGATATTCCGGTGCTGCGGGCGGTTTTAGAAACGCTCCTGGCCGACAGCCTACAGATTCAAGACTTTGAAATTGACCATGAGTTCAATCAGATTGGTCGCAAGATTATGCTGCTGAACGCGCGGGAGATAGAGCAGCGCACCACCGAGCGGTTGATTTTGCTCTCAATAGAAGATGTCACTAAGCGCAAGCGAGCCGAAACCCAGCGCATACAGCTGATGCAAGAGCGCACCGCTCGGGTCGAGGCAGAAACCGCCAATGCCAGCAAAGACGAATTTTTATCGATGCTCTCTCACGAGCTGCGCACCCCGCTCAGCACCATTTTAGGCTGGACAAATATTCTCCTTAGCCGCACAGAGCCCGACCCAACGCTGCTCAACCGCGCCCTCACCAGCATTGAGCGCAGCGCCCGCACCCAAACTCGCATTATTGAAGATCTTTTACAGGTATCGCGGATTATTCAAGGTCAGATGGAGCTTCAGCGGCAGGCGGTGAATCTGAGCGATCTGGTGAAGACGGTGGTGGAGAGTATGCTGCCGACCGCCGAGCAAGCAGGCATTCAGCTAATTGCCACTCTCGACGATGCGCCAGACTACTTTTACTTTGACCCTGACCGTTTGCAGCAGGTCTTTGGCAATGCCCTGTCTAACGCGATTAAGTTTACGCCAGCAGAGGGGCAAATTCGCACCCGGCTGACCTACAGCGACGACCAGGCCGAGGTACAAATCACCGACACAGGGCGGGGCATCGATCCTGACTTTTTACCCTACGTGTTTGACCGGTTTCGGCAGGCTAATAGTTCAAATGCCCGCGAGTACGGCGGTTTGGGCATTGGGCTAACCATTGTAAAAACCTTTGTAGAAGCGCACGGTGGCACGGTGCGCATTAGCAGCCCAGGCATTGGCCAGGGAGCAACGCTGACAATTATGCTGCCGCTGACGGCGGCGATCGCCCCCATTCCAACCGCCGTCCCCCTGCCGCCTGGGAATGACCTGCTGGCGGGTCTGCGCATATTGGTTGTAGAAGATGACGCCGACAACCGAGAGATCTTGACGATCATTTTAGAAGGGCAAGCAGCTACCGTCACCGCTACCAGCTCCGTCGCTGCCGCCATCGAAAAACTCACTGAAGAAAAGACGCCTGACCTGCTGATCAGCGATATTAGCTTGCCGGGCCGAGATGGATTTGAGCTGATTGCCTGGGTGCGATCGCGCGCTACCGATCAGGACGGCGACCTGCCCGCTATTGCGCTCACTGGCTATGCCGCTAGCGAACACACCGAAAACATGCTGAAAGCAGGCTTTCAGTACCATCTCACCAAGCCCGTCAACATTGATGAGCTGATGGCAGCCATCGTAAATTTAGTTTAGACAGAGCGGCATGATTGCAATAACTCCTGTTAGGCTAGGAGACGATCTCTTAAGCCTCATCGGGGTAAAGCAGCTATGAAAGATCCCGGTCAGGCGTTGCTCAATAAAGTTGACGATGTTATCAATGTCTGGATCGAGGAAGTCCGCCGCGACATTGACATTAATAGCAACAAAGAGCTAACTCACAAAGAGATTCACAACGCGCTGCCCGATATTTTGCAGGCGATCGCCACACTGCTCACCCCCACCCCGCTAGACGACCGGGAGCAAGAGTTTAAAGACAACGCCCTAGAGCACGGCACCGTTCGCGCCCAGCAAGGCTTTGACACTGCTGAAGTCGTCAGAGAATACCGAATTTTACGCAATGTTGTTTTAACGATATTAGAACCTGAACTCAGCTCGGGCACCGTCAAAGAAGCGCTCACGGCTGTCCGCAAGATCGATCACATACTCGACAGCGCCGTTCTAATATCGCTCGACAGCTATGTCAAACATCGGTTCGATACGCTAGAGCAAATGCAGGGACAGCTGCTGCTGACCAATCAGGAGCTGATTCGGCTGGTGCAGAGCCAAAAAGACAATTTGTCTCATCTGGCCCACGAGCTAAAAAACCCGCTGAATGCCATGCTGGGCTTCTCCTCACTTTTACTGCGCAAGCAAAGGAAACAGCTTACTTCAGAAGATGGTTCGACGATGGAGATTCAGCAGATTGAGCGAGTCATCAGCAACGGCAGACAGCTGCTGCGCCTGATCAACAACACCCTAGAAGCCTCCCGTCAGGAGTCTGGGCAGGTAGCCCTGGCAATGGAATCAGTGCCCTTGCCAGACCTGGTACAGGCGGTGATCGACACCCTGGCACCAACGGCTCAATCAAAAGCACTCACCCTGGCTGCAAATTGCGATCGTGCCCCCCGGCAAATCACCACCGACGCCCTGCGGCTTCAGCAAATTCTCACCAATTTGATCAGCAACGCCATTCGCTACACCGATGACGGTTCGATTGATGTGGCCTGTTACGCAGTAGATGATCGGGAGTGGGCGATCGCCATCCGCGACACCGGCAGAGGCATCAGCCCAGAGCAGCACAGTCAAATCTTCGAGCCCTATTTTCGCGCGGGTGGCGAAGGCAGCTACGCCCCCGAGAGCAGCGGCTTAGGGCTGACAATTGTAGATAAACTCGTGCGGCTCTTACAGGGGAGAATTGAGCTAGTCTCAGCCGTCGGCAAGGGATCGACGTTTACGGTTTTTCTGCCGATTGAGGTGGAGGGGTAGGAACAGAGGTTATACAAGAGTCATTTTAGGGACTGGTGGGTTGTGGCTAACGCCTGCGGCGACGCTCTGCGAACGACTACGCTCAGCCAGCGGGATGTGCTGGCATCGAGCCCTGAGCGCAGTCGAAGGGCGGCTGGCAAGGAACCGGCATTTTGTTTAGTTCTCATTCCTTAGCCAAACTCTCTCCTAGACGCTGCTCCCTTCCTTCGCCAAAAATTCCTCTAATTCACTCAGCTTCTCGGCATCCACCTTGGTCTGCATCGGGCAAAACTTAGGGCCGCACATCGAACAGAATTCAGCCGTTTTATAAATGTCGGCTGGCAGCGTCTGGTCGTGGTATTCACGGGCGCGCTCTGGGTCGAGAGAAAGATCAAACTGTTTGTTCCAGTCGAAGTTGTAGCGGGCGCGGGAGAGTTCGTCATCGCGATCGCGCGCGCCCGGTCGGTGACGGGCAATGTCGGCTGCATGGGCCGCAATCTTATAGGCGATCAGGCCATTGCGCACGTCTTCCGCATCGGGCAAACCCAAATGCTCTTTGGGCGTCACGTAGCAGAGCATCGCCGTGCCGTACCAGCCTGCCATCGCCGCCCCAATCGCTGAGGTGATGTGGTCATAGCCAGGGGCAATATCGGTCACCAGCGGCCCCAGCACATAAAAAGGCGCTTCTGAGCACTCTTCCATCTGCTTTTTCACATTGAATTCGATTTGATCCATTGGCACATGCCCCGGCCCTTCGACCATCACCTGCACATCGTGCTGCCAGGCGCGGCGCGTGAGGTCGCCCAGAGTCTTCAGCTCTGCCAGCTGAGCCGCGTCAGAAGCATCGTGCTGACAGCCAGGCCGCAGCGAATCGCCCAGGCTAAAAGAGACATCGTAGCGCTTGAAAATTTCGATAATGTCGTCGTAATGGCTGAACAGCGGGTTTTGCTTGTGATGGTGCAGCATCCACTGCGCCATAATGCCGCCACCCCGAGAGACAATGCCCGTCAGCCGATCTTTCACCAGCGGCAAATGCTCGATGACAATGCCCGCATGGATGGTCATATAGTCCACCCCTTGCTGCGCGTGCTTTTCAATGATGTGCAAAAAGTCTTGCGCGTCCAGGTTTTCAATGCTGCCATGCACACTCTCTAGCGCCTGATAAATTGGCACCGTGCCAATCGGAATCGGCGAGTTGTTGATCACCGCTGTGCGAATCTCATCGAGGTTGCCACCGCCAGTCGAGAGATCCATCAGCGTATCTGCACCGTACTTAATCGCCATTCGCAGCTTATCGATCTCTTCATTGATATCAGAAGAGTTGGGCGACGCGCCGATGTTGGCATTTACCTTGCACTTACTGGCGATGCCAATGGCCATCGGCTCCAGATTAGGGTGGTTAATGTTCGCCGGAATAATCATCCGACCGCGAGCCACCTCGTCTCTAATCAGGTCAGCAGGCAAGTTTTCTCGCCGGGCAACATACGCCATTTCTTCAGTCATCACGCCCTGACGGGCATAGTGCATCTGAGTTACATTGGGCTGTCCCCGACGCTTAGCAATCCAGTCAGTGCGCAGAGCGGCGGAGGAAGGTCGCTGCGCTGATTGAGTCGCAGGTGAAGTTGGGTTTACAGAGAGATTGAGTGGAGCCATGAGTTAGTACCTAGAATAGGGCCTCGAATAGCATCTGCGAGAACGCATGAGCGCTCGAATTAGCAGAGTAAGTCGAACAAACTTTAAGGGCTAATAACAGCCAGTCAGCGCCCGGATAGCGTCGCTTCAGACGGCTGAGACTTTGCAGTGTAGGACCGTACGTTTTTGAGATCGCCATAGTTAAATGGCGCGATTTTATCTTTGGCGGCCTGAGTTTTACTGACAGCGTTCCATACTAAGGAAATCGCCATCGAAGTCAGCAGGGCAGCGGCAAAACTGTTGAGCAAATCGCCGCCGCCCGGCACATTCACCAGCGGGCTAAAGTCGGGCTTGGGAAAGAACAACACGCCGACCGCGATGCCAGCGAGAGAACTCCAGAAGGCATTGCTCGCCGTCTGGTAGCGGCTGTAAAAGCTAAAAACAATCGGGAACAGCAGCGCCGCGCAGAGTAAGTCGGCAATAAAGAAAAGATAGAGAACGCTATAGCCTTGGGCAGCGATCGCCACTGCCGGAATCCCCACCGCCACCGTCAGCAGCCGCGAAATCAGCAGCACCTGGCTTGGCTGATTCGACAGCCTAAGCAAATCGCCAGTAAAGACTGCGCTAATGCCGTTTAGCAGCGTATCCATACTGCTCATCACCAGCGCCATCGCCAGCAAAACCACCGCGCCCAGCAGCCAAAGCGGAATATTCAGGCTTTGCAGCAGGTCAAAGAAAGCCGTCGT
>JBBSNR010000216.1:0-5633 GCA_038260635.1 Phormidesmidales cyanobacterium | reverse complement strand
TGATTGGCTATACTGAGAAATTTCTTCATCGAGCTTATTAGAGCTTAAATCCTGAAGATATTCTTCAATTCTACCGGTGTCTATTTCCTGTATTTTAGATTCCAATCTTAAGAAAAGAGTCCAAGCTAATCCTGCTATTGTTAGTAATCCTATGGTGGCCAAACCCAAAGTCACTAGGTTGAGCCATTTCAGAAAGTGATCTCGCGCTTTTACAAACAGACGGTAAGAGATTATTTCCTCGTCTTCTTCCTGTAGCTTGTCAAGCTGCTCATGTAAATTCTTGTTTTTATTCTCTAAATCTACAATTCGTAGCTTAAGAGACTCTAAATCGTCTCCTTGCATTGCTCAAAATCCTCCTACTAACTGATTTGCCTTGCAAGTACTGACTGAGCTGCCTAACTACTTATTAGAGGGAAACTTTCCACCTAATTACCCGATACGGATAGATGGGTGGAAATAATTCAGCCTAATCACCCGATACGGATAGATGGGTGGAAATTCGTCTGCCTAATTACCCTACATGGCAGATTAGGTAGAAAATTTCAGTATAATCCTCCCTGCTGGGAGTGACCAGCGCTGTTTAAGCTTTAGTTACATTTAGTCATTTATAGCTACTCAATGCAGCCCTTGCAGCCGCCTCCAAAAAAACTGCTCGACCAAGTTCGTGAGGCCATTCGTCTCAAGCACTATTCTTATCGCACAGAAGAAACTTAACGTTCAGTGGATTCGCCGCTATATCCTTTTCCACCACAAGCGTCATCCCAAAGAAATGGGTGTTCCAGAAATTGAAGCATTCTTGACTGATTTGGCCGTGACGCAGCAGGTGGCAGCAGCGACTCAAAATCAGGCGCTCAGTGCACTGCTATTTCTGTATAGAGAGTCTGCTACTCACTGGCAACTCTATCCGCGTCTTGAGCTTGCCTGAAGGGGGCTCTGTATTTGCCGAGGAGGCGATCGCGAAGATTCTCAATCTAACCTCTGAACCCGCTTACCGCTTCAAACTTCAGATTTCCAGAAAGATTGCTCACAAAGACAAATGTTGAGCGGCTACCAGCATTTCCAAATTTCGACCAATATTTCAGCTCAGGCCGCTCTAACGTAGCGTTAGATGGAAGTTATTCAGTTTCAGGCGCTTCGCTGAGTACTTCTTGGGGATGCACGATTGTAATACCAGGGACTCCCGAAAAATCATTTGGATTCAGCGTCAGGATGTGACTAATCTCAGAGGTCAGCATTACAGCCACAATACGAGCATCATGAGTCCGTTTACCTTTGATTTGATTATCAGTGACAAGCGCGAACCAGCTTGAGAAAATCTGAGAGGTTTCGCCTGCCATCGGAAAACGGTTCAGCAGTTGTTCAACAACGCCGTGCATTTGCTCAACTGACCAGCCCAAACCATTCACATCTACTGGACGAGTAGCGACAACCCACAGCTCAATCAAAATTTGTGCTGCCAAATAGCACTCATTGCCCTGACGCAACAGAGTAGCCACAGCTTCAGTCGCTAAATAGTGCTGACTATCAGATGGATTACTGAACCGTAGAACAATATTGGTATCTAGCAAATATTTAGCCACTATTCGTAAATATCGCTACGGTCAAACGCTTCATTAGCTAAGGTAATGCCCACATCAGGTAATTGAGCTACCCATTCACGGAAATCTTCAGCGCGTTCCACAGGCGTTGCGCGTTGCCAGAACGGAACTACCTTTGCTAGTTGCTGAGCCTGGGTTTTGACTGAATCTATAAAGTCAGCAATTGTTCTCAGTTGACTGTCACTGAGTTTATCAATTTCTTGCTTAAGAGTTTCCCGCAGCATAATCTCAATCCGAACGCCAAAGCTAAGCCTAAGGTTAACTGATCTGTGCCTCTATGCGCCACGTGGCCATCTGCGCGATTCTTTCAGCAATCGACCTTGCTAACCGCCTCTGCACAGAACCTCCCTCAGCCAGCTTGCAGGTTCCATATTCCTTGGCCGTTTTACGAACAATTGGCTACTCACTCGCGACTCTGTCAGCGTCTTGCGCTTGCCGGAAGGGGGCTCTGTGTTTGCCGAGGAGGCGATCGCGCAAATGCTTAATCCGATCACGAAACTCACTCGCCTCTTCAAACTTCAGATCCTTAGCGGCTTCCTTCATCTTGGTTTCTAACTGGCCGATTAACATCGGAATGTCTTCTAGCGGCAGCTCATCGCTGTGGTCGTAAGCCTTCTCTAGCTCCTCTGCATTCAGGCGGCGCGACATATCGAGAAAAGAGAGAATTGAGTTGCTGTTGCGACGGATAATTGCGGTCGGCGTAATTCCGTGCTCCTCGTTGTAGGCTGCTTGAATCTCTCGGCGGCGCTCGGTTTCGCTGATAGCTTTCTCCATGCTGTCGGTCATGTTGTCACCGTACAGGATGGCTTTGCCCTCAATGTGACGGGCGGCGCGACCGATGGTTTGAATGAGCGATCGCTGTGCCCGCAAAAAGCCCTCTTTATCCGCATCGAGAATCGCCACCAAAGAGACTTCCGGCAGGTCAAGCCCTTCTCGCAACAGGTTTACCCCGATCAGCACGTCAAAGACGCCATCTCGCAAGTCTTGAATAATCTCAATCCGCTCAATCGAGTGAATCTCGGAATGCAGATAGCGCACTCTCACGCCGTGCTCGTGAAAGTAGTCTGTGAGGTCTTCGGCCATGCGCTTGGTGAGGGTGGTGACCAGGGTGCGTTCGTTTTTGGCAGCGCGATCGCGTATCTCCCCTAGCAAATCATCCACCTGCCCATCGGTGGGCCGCACCATAATCTGCGGATCAAGCACACCGGTTGGCCGGATAATCTGTTCCACCACATGCCCTTCAGACTGTTCTATTTCCCACTCACCTGGCGTCGCCGACACAAAGATGCACTGGTTTACCTTCTCCCAAAACTCTTCAGCCTTGAGCGGGCGATTGTCAGCCGCGCTGGGCAGGCGAAAGCCGTGGTCGATCAACACTTTTTTGCGCGCCTGGTCGCCGTTGTACATCGCCCGAATTTGCGGCACCGTCACGTGCGACTCGTCAATTGCAATCAGCCAGTCGTCTAATGGAAAGTAGTCAAGCAGGCACTCCGGCGAAGCCCCTGGCAATCGGCCTGCCAGATGACGCGAGGAGTGTTCTACGCCGTTGCAGTAGCCAACTTCTTCGAGCATTTCCAGGTCATAGCGGGTGCGCTGCTCCAGCCGCTGGGCTTCTAGCAATTTGCCCTGACTCTCTAATAGGATTAGCTGTTCTTTTAGCTCGGCGCGAATGCCCTGGCAGGCGGCTTCTAACTTGTCGTCTGGCGTGACAAAGTGGCGAGCGGGGTAAATGTTCAGCGCGTCCATGCTCTGTAGCGTGGCCCCGGTCACCGGGTCAATGTAGCGAATGGCATCAATTTCATCACCGAAGAATTCAATCCGAATGATTCTGTCTTCGTAAGCGGGGCCAATCTCTAGCACGTCACCTTTCACTCGAAAGCGCCCGCGCCCCATTTCGATGTCATTGCGAGTGTATTGAATCGAGGCGAGGTCGCGCAGTATCTGTCGCTGGTTCGTCTCTGCGCCGACTCGCAAAGGAATAGAGGCATTTAGATATTCTGACGGGATGCCCAGGCCATAAATGCAGCTAATGGAGGCGACCACGATTACGTCCTTGCGTTCGAAGAGCGATCGCGTGGCCGAGTGCCGCAGCATGTCAATTTCGTCGTTGATCGAAGCCGTCTTCTGGATGTAGGTATCGGTGACGGGAATGTAGGCTTCTGGCTGGTAGTAGTCGTAATAGCTGATGAAGTATTCTACCGAGTTATCTGGGAAGAATTCTCGTAGCTCGTTGCAAAGCTGCGCCGCCAGGGTTTTGTTATGCGCCAGAATCAGGGCAGGTTTACCCACTGCGTCAATCGTCCGGGCGATGGTGTGTGTTTTGCCGGTACCGGTCGCACCAAGAAGGGTTTGATAGCGCTGACCTTTGTTCAGGTTGGCGACGAGCTGTTTGATAGCCTTGGGCTGATCGCCTGCGGGCTCAAAGGGGGCTTGAATGTCAAACTTTTTCATGAGGGGCGGCAGGCAAGGGCGATAGAATTCTTAACCTTTAGAATATATATGGTAGACGATCTACCTGATTGCGGTGGGGTGGTTTGCTACCGTTAGAATGGATCGTTTCGCGGGAACAAAGATGAGCGATATCGCAACACCAAATATCAAAATGGGCAAAATCATCGTTACGCTAAGGCTTACAAACTTATTTGACCGAGAACTGGCAGAGCGCGGATTTATTTCTGCTGATGAGATCCGTTCCTGCACTGTAGACAATGCGCTCGTGGATACGGGGGCAACCCGCATGTGTTTGCCAGCGGACGTAGTTCAGCAGCTAGGGCTCAAGCAAATCGCCACTATTGAGGCACAGACAGCGACGGGAACTGCCAGTGTGAACGTCTATAAAGGACTTGAACTCAACGTTGAGGGACGGGAGGGTCGATATGACTGCGTAGAGCTGCCTATTGGACAGACTCCACTGCTGGGATTGATTCCGTTAGAAGATCTGGGACTAGAGCCCGACCTACAAAACCAGCGCTTACGACATCTGCCAACAAGTGGAAAGGATAACTACCTAACCATCCTATAGGTTGGCGGCGGGGGCAAAGCGTAGGATAATCCGGGGTGTTCAAGTGCGCGGAACCCCATTGATGAGTCAGCCCATGAGTGAAAGGCCGATTATTCCTCCTAATATCCCGGAGTGCGCTTGGCGATGGCCGATTGGGCAGAAGTGGGAGATGCCTTACATCGTGCGCTATGCCAGCAATTTGGACGATGGGCCGGAACACGGTGCGCCATTGGGCGGATTTGGGGCGGGCTGTATTGGGCGATCGCCCAACGGCTCCTTTAATCTGTGGCATCTCGACGGCGGTGAGCATATCTTTGACTCTTTCCCTGGCTGTCAGTTCAGCGTGTTCGAGCAGGCTAATGGCGAGGCCAAAGCCTATGCGATGTCTACTGATCGGCCCGACGGCAAACTCTCAAGCTGGCAGTGGTACCCCGCAGATTCAGGCACCTATCACGCGCTGTACCCGCGTAGCTGGTACGTCTATGAGAATGTTTTCAAAGCGGATCTCACCTGCGAGCAGCTGACGCCCATATGGGCCGACAACTATCAGGAAAGCAGCTACCCAGTCGCCGCCTTTATATGGACAGCGCATAACCCGACCGATCAGCCGCTGACGCTGAGCATTATGCTGAGCTGGAAAAACATGGTGGGCTGGTTCACTAACAGCAACAAATCGCCCGAGATTCAGCAGAGAGAAGACGGTAGCCCTTTCTATGAGTATGTGCCCCGGCTGAGAAAGAGTTTGGGAAACTACAACAAACTGGTCTGCGAAGAAGAGACCGCAGCAGGCTTTGTGATGGATGGCGAATGGGCGGGCAAACCAGAAGAAGGCGACGGGCAGTTTGCAGTGGCGGCATCCCATCCACAGGCAGAAGCAACTTACAATACGCACTGGAAGCCTGACGGCGATGGGCGTGATCTGTGGGATAGCTTTGCCGCAACCGGTCGATTGACTAATTTTGAAGATGCGGGTATCAGCACAGAACAGCAGATTGGGGGCGCGATCGCTCTCCGTTTCACTCTAGCTCCCGGCG
>JBBSNR010000215.1:0-5636 GCA_038260635.1 Phormidesmidales cyanobacterium | reverse complement strand
GGCTTTGGCACGCTTAACGCTGCCGATCAGTACTGGTTGCCGTCTATCAGTCCGCTGCTCTCTAGTACAAGCGTGATTGCTGGGCTGGGCGTTTTATGGCTGGTGTTGGGCAGCAATATCAGTGACCCGAGCTATGCCATGATGGGCGGCATGGTGTTAGCCGGGGGCGCACTGGTCGGGGCAATTTTGCAATGGCTGGTTCAGGTACCGGCTCTCTGGAGTTCAGGATTAGGGCGACTCAAGCTGCGGTTCAATCTCAGCGATCCGGGCGTGCGCGATGTGCTCAAGGTGCTGGGACCAGCGACCTTTTCCTCTGGCACCATGCAGATCAATGTCTATACCGATCTATTTTTTGCCGCGTTTGTGCCCGGTACGCTAGCGGCGCTCAATTTTTCTAATCTACTGGTACAGACGCCGCTCGGCATTGTTTCTAATATTATTTTGGTGCCGTTTTTTCCGATTTTCTCCCGGCTGACTGACCCGGAGCAATGGCCCGAACTCAAGCAGCGCATTCGCCAGAGTCTGATGCTGGTCGCCCTGACGATGCTGCCGATCAGCGCGCTGATCATCACTCTGGCTCAGCCGATTGTCACTGTGGTATACAAGCGCGGTGCCTTTGGTGAAGAGGCGGTACAGCTGGTGACCACGATTTTGATTGCTTACGGGGTAGGCATGTTTGTCTACCTGGCGCGAGATGTGATGGTGCGGGTATTTTACGCGCTGGGCGATGGGCAAACGCCCTTCCGGATCAGCGTGGTGAATATCGCGGTCAATGCTGTTTTAGACTATGTCCTTTTCAACCTGATGGGGCCTGCGGGCCTGGTCGTGGCTACGATTGGCGTCAATGTCGTTTCGCTGGTGGCGATGACGGTGCTGCTCAATCGTAAGCTGGGTGGCTTGCCGATTGCCGACTGGGCTCGGACAATTTTTACGCTAACAGCGGCGAGTGCCCTGAGCGGAGTCTTTTGCTGGCTCACCCGGCGCGGCCTGGATAGCTGGATCGGGATGGATAGCTTCGCTGCCAATCTGGTGCAGCTATGCGTGGCAGGTGCAGTGGGTCTGGTGACTTTTGCCTTACTGACTGTAGTCCTCAAAATTCCTGAGGCGGGGCTGCTGGCTCAGCGTATTCGTCAGCGGCTAGGGCGCTAGAAGGCCGGTTCTAGACCTGGCGGGCGGAATCTCGCTGCCAGATGGAGATCACTTCGTCGGCGCTAGCAGTGATCAGGGTTTGGCTATCAGCGGAGAAGGCGATCGCCACCACTCCCCAATCGTGAGCCAGCTTAGCTACACAGTCACCCGTTCTTAGCCGCCAAAGCGTGAGCATCCGATCTTCGCTGCCAATGGCGAGATAGCCGGTGCTGCTGAGCGCCAGCGCAGTAATCGGGCTGGCGGACTGGTAAAACACTGCTGGCGGCGCTGAGTTGAGCTGATTGTCTAAGCTATAGAGCTGCACTTCGTTAGTGCTGGTGGCGATGACCAGCTGTTGATCGGGTCGCCTTTGCTCGGGCGTGTGTAGGAGGGCAGCGATCGCCCCTTTCCCAGACAAACTGATCGTTTTGGCGAGCTGAGGGCGATCCTGCTGATAGCGCCACAGTTTGACTGTGCCATCGTCACTGGCGCTGGCGAGCAGATTGCCCTGGGTGGATAGTGCGATCCCATTCACCCGCTGCTGATGTTGGCTCAGCCGGACTACAGGCATCAGCGTCGCAATGTCCCACAGCACTATCTGGCCGTCGCTATTAGGGCTAATCAGCTGTATCCCGTCTGGTGTGACCGCTAGCGCTGTGGGTATCCAGCCAGCGGTAGATAAAGTATTGAGCAAGCAGCGTTCAGCGCTGTCCCACTCTTTGATAGTGCCATCGCTACTGGCGCTGTAGAGTGCCCGACCATCGGGGTGAAACTGTAGCGCCGTCACCTCAGCCGAATGCCCCTCGCCCATCAGGCGTCGCCGATGGAAGGTATGAATCATCTGACCGCTCGGCAAATGCCACAGACGGACGGCTCCATCGCTACCCGCAGTGGCAAAGATTGGGCGCTGGGGGCTGATGGCGAGGGCTTTTGTGAGGCCGATAGGCTGCGTCAGCCGATAGCGACGTTGCCAGGTCTGTGGCGCTGTGACCACGATAGGACGAGCCGATGGGTCAGTGCGATCGCTCTGTAGCACATTCTTCTGTAGCGCATTTCTCAGGGCCGGAATACTTTTCTGAGCGCGGGTCAGCAGCTGTTTGGGCGCGTAGATCAGCGGATTTTGTGAGAACTGCAAATCAAGAGCAACTTGATCTATACTCTCGTAGCGCTGCTGCAAAGAGCGGACGACCATCTGATTGAGTACTTGTGCAAAGCGAGGTTCAACCGGCTGAGACAGGTAGTCTTGCCATACCCAGCGATCTTCAGCCGCTGAATAGAGAGAAAAAGGATGGATACCCGTGAGCAGATGCAGGCAGGTGAGTCCCAAGCTGTAAATATCGCTGGCAAAGGTCGCCTGGCCCATCGACTGCTCTGGCGCGGCGTATCCGGCACTGCCAATTACCGTCTGAGCGGGGGCCAAACGCACCCACTTAGCAGCCCCAAAATCAACTAGCATGGGCAAATTTTGGGTCCCGCTTCCGGTTGAGTTGTCCCTTAAGGCACCTTTTAAGACAATATTGGCAGGCTTGATATCGCGGTGAATGATGTCAAAGCTATGAACGTACTCTAGGACAGGTGTGAGAGAAGTGAGCAGCGATCGCACCTGAGTCTCTGACCACGGGCCGTCGGCTTCTACCTGCTGTTCTAAGTTGTCACCGGGAGCAAATTCCTGCACCAAAAACTGCCCTAGCTCATTCTCTATAGCCGCTAGCAGCCGAGGAATTTGCGGGTGTTCTCCCAGCTGGCGCAGCCGTTCAGCCTCGCTGTGAAAGCTCTCTTCATCCAGAGAATTACCGTAGATCTGCTTAATGACACAGCGCGACGGATTTTCACCCTCGGCGGTCAGGTCTTCTGCCAAAAACGTCCGGCCAAAACCCCCTTGTCCCAGCAGCGACTTCAGCCGATAGCGACCTGCCAGGGTTAGTTGCGTACCACAAGCCTGACAAAAATTTGCCGTTGATGGATTTCGCGGCTGCGGGCAAACAGAATTGAGGCAATAGGCCATGACCTTTGGGCTCAGGTCGGAATCGCTTCGCCGGGCCGAAGCTTGGCCCATTTGCCCCTCTCTTCAGTAAAGCTATTGCAGCCTACCACGTCATATTCAAAGCCAAATTCGGTGGTTTGAACCATTTTATCGCCGCTGACTTCTACCTTGGGCAAAGAGATATTGGCGTTAATGGTAGGGTTGTCAGGCTCAAAAACGGGCATCTCGGTCAGATGGGGCTGCTGATGGTTAGTTTCTACCGCATGATAGGTAATGCAGCTATCGACGTAGTGGCAGTTTACGCAAATACACATGGGCCAAACCTCGGTGTCGGGCTATAGCGTCAGCTCTATCGTTGAGAACTGCTGCTATAGATGGGTTTGCTTTACTGTAGCGTATGAGTTTGGCTTTCCGCTCGTGCTTGCAATAGGCTTTTCTATGTCTGCTTTTCCGCCTGTTTTTATGCCAGAAGATTGGCCATTTTCACTCGACTTGCTACCGGCTGACGCCTATCTAGTCGGCGGTAGCGTGCGCGATCGCCTACTCCATCGCCAGTCTGCCTACCTCGATCTCGACTTCGTACTGCCTCAAAACGCGGTCAAAACAGCGTCGGCGATCGCCAGATCCTGCGATGCGGGGTTTGTCGTGCTGGATCAGGCGCGGCAGATTGCCCGAGTCGTATTTGAGCAGACCACGGTAGATTTTGCGCAGCAGCAGGGCAATAGTTTGGAGGCCGATTTGCGCAGGCGAGACTTTACAGTGAATGCGATCGCCTACCACCCCCACAGCCAAACCCTGATCGATCCGCTAAATGGCAAAGCCGACATCGCCACCAAAACCATTCGCATGGTGAGCTACGAAAACCTGGCTGCCGACCCGCTCAGACTCATGCGAGCCTACCGGCAAGCTGCGCAGCTTGGATTTTCGCTATCGCCTTCTACCCAGGCTGCAATTGGTCAGCTTGCCCCTCAGCTCGCTGCTGTCTCCATTGAACGGGTGCGCCAGGAGCTAGATGCCCTGCTCAGTGTTCCAGCAGGCACCGATCAGCTCGCGCCAATCTTAAAAAATCGACTGCTACAGTTTGGCCTGCCTCATTTCAACACCAGCAGCATTGAGCAGGTAGCCGCTATTGACCGAGCGATAGAGCAACTTAAAAAAGACCTTCCTGCCTATGCTGAAAGGCTGCGCGGCTGGCTGAAGCCGGTACCGGCTGGCTTTTATCGCAGCTGGATTAAGGCAACTAAGCTGAGCCGATTGATCGCTCCAGACAATGTCGCCGCCGAAGCAGAATTAGCAGCGCTCAAATACAGCCGCACTGAAGCTCAGGTCGCGCTGTCATTAATCCAGCTACAGCCCGATATTCAGGCGATGTGTAGGGGGCCGCTGAGCCGATCACAGCAGTTTTTTCTATTCAAAGCGGCAGGAGAGAACTTTCTGGCGGTGTCTTTACTGGGGCTGGCTCAAGGTGTGAGCATGATGGTGCTCCAGCCGATGATACAGCGGTTTTTAGATCCAGAAGACAAGGTTGCCCACCCCCAGGTGCTGATGACTGGTCGCACGCTGATCAAGCGCCTGGGTATGAAACCTGGCCCCGAGATGGGTCACTTGTTAAAAGAGGTGGAGCTAGCTCAAGCGAGGGGAGAAATTGGTAGCCGGGAGGAGGCGATCGCCTGGCTCAAGCAGCGCAAAAACTAGCCCACTAAAGCGAAGAAACCTTCTGAGGGCGCACGTCCATCTTGTGAGCTAAGCTGCCGCCCGTCCAGTCGAGCGGATGGTCCTCACTAGCGGGAACAACGCTGACAACAGACTGGCGGCTACCTGCTCGCGCTGCCAACCGTTTAACCGGCTGCGGTCTGGACACTCGGCTGGTTGGTGCTGCCTGCTGCGCGGTAGATCGAGAAACCAATACGCGACCGACTGCGGCAGATTTTGGCGCTGCAGATGCTCCCTGGGGACGAGGGCGACGTTTTTTACCCTTGCCGTGAGCTGAAGGGCTAGCTGCTGATTTGAGCGCAACTGTCGGTTTCGCCGCCGGTTTCATGGACTGCTTAACCGCCGCTCTAACAGTTTCGGCCTGATGGGTTCGGGCTTGTGACGGACGAGTCGTCGGGCGAGCGATCATTGGAACCGCCTTCCGAGCGCTGGCTTTCTGAGCAGGCTTACCCGAACGGATGGGCGCGTCGGCATCGATTCGCACCCGGCGTACTTTGCCGCGCGATTCCCCACGCGATTCTCCACGGGAGACGCTACGTGATCGCACTGCTGCCAACCGTACCCTAGCTCGCTGTCTCGATATCACCAGGCAGCCCGCCGCGCAGGTGCCGACCAGTGCCCCCACAGGCCAAGTCGGAAAATCTGAACTGTTGGCTGCTGTCCCGGCTGATTCGGATGTAGATGAAGCTATCTCTGTGTTTTCTGTCGCGATGTCATCGGAGACAATATCGTCAGAGCCCTGTTCAATATTGATGAATGAATCTTTGGCTGCTGAGACAACTTCAGCTTGCGGCTCAGGCAGCTCCATCGT
>JBBSNR010000214.1:0-5641 GCA_038260635.1 Phormidesmidales cyanobacterium | reverse complement strand
GCCTGCTTAAAGGCAACCAGCGCTTCAGCCGGTTCTACCTGTTTATCCGCACTTCTGTTCTGAAGGCTGTTGAGGCCCAGCAAAATATATAGGACCAGTGTAATAGTGGTAGCCTGTGTTAATCTGACGAACATTTGTAATCTCCTCTCACCCTAGCTCTCGCTTAGATTAGTGAGTCTAAATAGACTGGCGAATCGGTGATGTTACCCAATTTGAATTGGCACAGTAGCGGCGACTTTTTGTAAAGTTTTTAGAGGTCAGGTCGTCTCATAACCTGCTCTAGCTCGCGCTATATCTAAACGCACCATCCTAAAAATATGTATTTAAGGTAGCTTGCTATCTGTCCCTACAGGTGTATCTGTAGTAAAGATTTTACGAATGTTTGATAGGGGAGGCAGAGGCTGTTGCTAGGACGCTGGGGCCTTTACCGGTGAGATTTTGGCTAGCTGAATAGGAGCCCAGCCGCGTTTGACCTCTCAGGCGGATATTTTAGCCTATGCTTTTAGAGCATTCGCTTGGGAGAGTTCTTTTGAAATTTGCTTTCATTATTGATCCGATTGCGCGATTGGACCCTGGTCACGATACGAGTGTGGCGATTATGGAAGCGGCGCAGGTTCTGGAGCATGAAGTGTTCATTACCCAAGCTGACTGGCTGGGTGTTGTCGATGGCCAGGCGTATGGCTGGCTACAGCCGGTAACGATGAAGCCGGTTGTGCAGCAGGGCGATCGCTGGATTGCCGAATCCGACTGGTATCGCCTGGGTGAGACTAAATGGCAGCCGCTAGAGGAAATGGACGCAGTCTTCATGCGCGCCGATCCGCCGGTCACCATCCCCTACCTCTATGTCACATACATTCTGGACTATATCGATAGTGGCAAGACTCAGGTGATCAATTCGCCTGGCGGACTGCGGACGGCTAACGAGAAAATGTATGCCTTGCAGTTTGCCGACGCGATTCCCGAAACCATTGTCAGCGCTGATAAGCAGATTATTAGAGCGGCAGTCGAGCGGTGGGGGGCCGGGGTGCTAAAGCCGCTGGGTGGTAAGGCAGGTGAGGGAATTTTGTTTTTGGAGGGGAGCGATCGCAATTTCAACTCCATTATCGAAGTGAGCACCCGCCAGGGTAAAGAACCGGTCATGGTGCAGACCTACTTGCCAGCGGCGAAAGCGGGCGATAAGCGGGTAATCTTGCTCAATGGTGAACCCATTGGCGCAGTCAACCGGGTACCCACTGGCAAAGAATTTCGCGGTAATATGGCCGTCGGCGGGCGCAGTGAGAAAACTGAAATTACCGCTCGTGATCTGGAAATCTGTCAGCAGGTTGCCCCCACCGTAAAGCGAGACGGCCTCGTCTTCGTCGGCATCGACATTATTGGCGGCTATCTCACTGAGGTCAATGTGACCAGTCCTACAGGCATCCGCGAGGTCGATAGATTAGACGGCGTGCGCTTGGGCAATCGGGTCATAGAGTGGGTAGAGAAAGCGGCGCGTTAATGGATTCAGCCGTCAGGGTCGTATCGGTTGAGCGCTAGGCTTCACTGGGATCAATGCCCAGCTCTTTGAGTCGGGCAGCAAGACGCTCAGCTCTAGCTTTGGCTTCGTCGCGCTCTTGCTGGGCTTCGTCACGCTCTTGCTGAGCTTCATCGCGTTCCTGCTGGGCTTCGTCACGTTCCCGTCGGGTATCGGTCAGGCTTAGGAAGGGCTCACCGTCTGGCCGATAAATTTCTAAGGTGTCTGGCTTCACCACAAAATGAACCTTGAGCAGCGGGCTAGTCCAGTCATTGACGTTCTCAATGACTTCTAAATATTGGCCTGCTCGCACCCAGCCGATTAGCTCTATATCGTCAGGGTCGTAAACGTAATATTCCTGAACGCCGTAGCGCTGGTAGAACTGAAATTTTTTCGCGAGTTCGCCGCCGCGATTGCCCGGTGAGAGAATTTCAAAGACGACCTGCGGCGCAACGTTGCCCTCTTTCCACTGCATGTATGAGCCGCGATACCCTTTGGGTCGCCCAAAAGCGACCATCGCGTCAGGTGCCTGACGAATGCTGTTGCTGCCTTCGACTGGGTACCACAGCAGATCGCCCGCTACGAAGACATTGGGGTCATTTGCATAGATAGCTTCTAGATTTTCCTTGATATTGACGATCCATTGGAACTGTAGGGTATTGTCCGCCATGGGTTGGCCGTCACTATCTGGGTAGATAATATCTGTTTTGGGAAGCTGCTGAACCATAGTCAAACTGACGAGCGGCTGAGTCTAGTGTATCTAATCGGGAAGATGAAGCGATCGCCCGCCCAAAAACGTTAGCTTGAAGGCTCACAGCGATGACAGCTAACGATGACATTTTTACAGATTCCAACTGAGTCTCACTACTGGCTGCGTAACGGTCGCGTGCCGCTGACGCTGCTTGCGAATAGGTCTTTTAGCTGGCCGCTGGTTGAACAGTTTCAAAGGGGTGAGTACAGAGAATCTCTAGTAGCGGTGGATATCGAGGTCTGTGATGGGAAAGTTGTGGGGGTGCGGCCTGCGATCGCCGATCAATCAGATAATGTACCCACCGTCGATGTCCAATCGGGGCTGATTTGGCCTTGTTTTGTCGATATGCACACTCACCTGGACAAAGGCCACATTTGGTCGCGCAGTCCCAATCCAAACGGCACTTTTGACGCGGCGCTGGAAACCGCGCAGCAAGATCGCATACAGCGATGGCAAGCAGAAGATGTCTACCGGCGGATGGCATTTGGGCTGAAGTGTAGCTACGCCCACGGGACTCAGGCTATTCGCACTCACTTGGATGCGTTTGGGACTCAAGGAGAAATTAGCTTTGAAGTATTTCGCCAGCTTCGACAAGAGTGGGAGAACAAGATTCTGCTACAGGCAGTTTGCTTAGTCTCTTTAGACTATTTTATGGGGCCAAAAGGAGAGAAACTAGCCAATCTAGTGGCCGACTCGGGCGGCGTTTTGGGCGGTGTAGCCTATATGAACCACGCCATTGTTCAACAGATTGATCGGGCATTTGAGCTGGCGAAAGAGAGAGATTTAGATCTGGATTTTCACACCGATGAGAGTTTGGAGGCAAGCGATATCACTTTGCGCTACGTGGCAGAAGCTGCCGTGCGTCACCAGTTTGCCGGGCGAGTCACCTGCGGCCACTGCTGTAGTTTGTCTGTGCAATCTGAGAGTGAGGCGCAAAAGACAATAGCGGCGGTTAAACAGGCAGGCGTGGCGATTGTGAGTTTGCCGATGTGCAATCTGTATTTGCAAGACCGGCAGCCGGAGAGAACGCCGCGATATCGGGGGGTGACTATTTTGCGCGAACTCAAGGCAGCAGGGGTGATGTGCGCCCTGGCTTCTGATAACTGTCGCGATCCGTTTTTTGCCTATGGCGATCACGATGGTTTGGAAGTGTTTACTCAGTCTGTTCGGATTGCTCAGCTCGACTATTCTATGGGGGATTGGCCTGAGGCGGTGACCAGTGTATCTGCTGAGATGATGGGGCTGAGCGGGATTGGCAAGATTGGTGAAGGAACTGCTGCGGATTTGGTGGTGTTTAAGGCGCGCAGTTTTAATGAGCTGTTAGCGAGAAGGCAGAGCGATCGCACCGTTATCCGCCAAGGGAAACAGATTGATACGACCCTGCCCGACTATGCCGAACTCGATGATTTGATCCGCTAAGCGGCGACGCTAGCAGGTAAATAGCCCATCTCTTCTAGCTTGGCGATCACTTTGTTGACGCTCTCTTGTAGCGTTTCGTTATGAGTTTCGCAGTTGACTTCAGGGTTGAGCGGCGGCTCGTAAGGATCGCTGATGCCGGTGAACTGTTTGATTTCACCTGAGCGAGCCTTGGCGTATAGCCCTTTCACGTCGCGCTGTTCGCATACTTCGACAGGGGCGCTGACGTATACTTCAACAAAGTCTCCAATGCGATCGCGCACTTCCTCGCGAATGGCTCTGTAAGGAGAGATAGCAGCGACTAAAACAATCACACCGTTACGAGTGAGCAAGTTAGAAACAAAACCGATGCGCCGCACGTTTTCATCGCGATCTTCTTTGCTGAAGCCCAATCCCTTAGTCAGATTAGTGCGGACGATGTCGCCATCTAGCACTTCTAGCTTTAGGTTGCGATCGCGCAGTTCTTTTGTCAGCGCGTCGTTAATCGTGGTCTTGCCTGCGCCGCTGAGTCCGGTAAACCAGATAGTGACGCCGCGTTGTTGTGATGACATGTTTGTATTATCTCCTAACAGTCGAGTTGAAGTGCCGGTTTTACCTGGTGGAGGGCACCGGCGGGCCCGAGGGGGAAGGGGGAAGGGGAATAAGTAGTAGGCAGGAGACAGTGGGCAGTGGGCAGTATTCTTCGGTGGGTGATAGTGGGGTTAGAGGCCGTAGATCCAGATGGCTAGTGGGGGGGTGATGATGGCCATGAGTAGGCTGAGGGGGCCGCCTACTCTAAGAAAGTCGAGGAAGCGATAGCCGCCAGCAGCGTAGACCATAGTGTTGGTTTGATAGCCGATGGGCGTCATGAAGCTATTAGAGGCGGCAAAAGTGATGACGAAAATTACGGTGAGGGGGCTGATGCCGATGGACTGAGCCACCTGAGCGCCAATCGGTAGCAGCAGGATTACCGAGGCATTGTTGGATAGTACGGCAGTCAAAAGGACTGTCAGCACGTAGATCAACGTCAGCAGCCAGTAGCTGGAGAGGTCGCCGCTGGCTTGCACGAGCTGGCTGGATAGCCATTCGGTCGCGCCAGAATTTTGCATGGCTGTGCCCAAAGGAATCAGGCAGGCTAGCAAAAAAATCACGTCCCAGCGGACAGCCTGATAGAGTTCGCCGGGCTTGAGACAGCCGGTGAGCACCATTGCTAAAACGCCTGCTAGGGCCGAGACCAAAATCGGATAGTCAGTGACGATGGTCGCCGCAATCACCGCTAGGCCAATTGCCAGAGCGATGTTGGCTTTACCTGTGCGCAGCGTGTCTAGATCGCGCTGTTCTAGCAGCAGCAGGTTGCGGCTAGTTTGAATCCCGACCAGGCTTTGCTTGGGGCCTTGTACCAGCAGCAGATCGCCGAAGCGCAGGGGGACTTTGCCCATGCGATCGCGCAGCAGCTCTTGCCCCCGGCGAATGGCTAGCACGGTGACGTTGTAGCTCTGGCGAAACCGCATGTCTTTGAGGGTAGAGCCAATCAAATTGGAGTTGGCGATGACCAGGGCTTCAGCAATCCCTTCTTCCTCACTGACATCGCGCTGCCAGGATTTTTGACCAAACTGCACGTCTGGCAGTATCTCCAGCCCTTCACTCTCACGAATTTTGAGCAGGTCTTGCTTGCCGCCCCGAGCGAGCAAAATATCGCCTGCCGCGAGCGTTTTATCTGCGAGCGGTTGGGGAAAGTGGGTGTTGTCGCGAATCAGCTCCAGTACGTCTACATCAAAGCGGCGCTGGAGCTGGCTGGCTCGCAGGGTTTGCCCAACTAGACTAGAGCGTGGCGTAATCACCAGCTCGCTGACGTAGTCTTTCATGCCGTACCTTTGGCTGAGACCACGGTCATCGATCTTTCGGTTGGGCAGTAGCAAAGGGGCCACTAGCCCCAGATAAGCCAGACCAATAACAAAGGTGATCAGGCCCAGAGCGGTGAACTG
>JBBSNR010000213.1:0-5646 GCA_038260635.1 Phormidesmidales cyanobacterium | reverse complement strand
AATGTCTTGGCCCTTAAAGGTTTGGGTGCCGCTGTCTCCAGTGATGCTAATGGATGACACCCGGCCCTGAGAGGTGAGGTGAGGCGTGCCAATAGAGCGAACTCTGCCGACGCGACCGACTTTATTGCTAAAGTCCGCCAGGCTGAAGGTTTCTTGCCATCTGAATACAGGAGCGTTTTGGTCGTAGTCTTCAACGCCGTGCAGATAGGGGACTTCACTGCTCCAAACTTCGCTGGCATTCTCGGTATGGCCGCCCGAAGAAGAGTGAAAGATAGCTTCGATCACCTGACCGTTGTAGGTGACGACCTGATTGGCAGTAGCATCGACAGCGGCGATAGTGCTGGGGGCCTCTTGCGCGATGCCTTTGTAGACCTGAGAGGCGGTGGTAGCATCGAGATCGTATAGAGAGCTGCGAGTGCGCGATCGCTTATACAGCGCATAAGAGCGAGCGGCTACGGCCTGAGACTGTAGTGCCGCCTGAGGCCAGCTCGTGGGCATTTCGCTGCCGACGACGCTGTACAGATAATCTTCCAAATCGACATAGTTCACCGCTACTAGCTTGCCGCCTTCAACAGTGACCATCACCCGCCCACGATACCACTTGTCCCCAATCCAGACAAAGCCGTCTTCTGAAGGCTCTAGCCAAAAGGCGTTAGATTCTGCCAGGGGGGCACCGCCGTTGGTCAGGTCTACCTCGTTGGCATCGGCTTTCAAGGTAATGCCCTGAAGCTGAGGCAGCTGGTAGAGGTCTTGGCCACCGCCATTGCGAATGATGCCCGTGGTGGAGCTGCCGATATTGATGGCGTTAGTGCCCTGGGCGATCGCCACCCGCAGTTCTACCGCCGCCTGAGCGGGCAGCACCAATATCATCCACAGCAGCAGGCCGCCCCACCAGCGCAAACTCCAGCGCAGCGCAGACTTGACAAGCGGGCGTCCCTCACGGGAGACAGTACCCGTAGGACGAGCAGCAGCCAGACAAAGCAGCCAATTTTTAGCAAAGGAGTCAGCAAAGGGGGGGGTCTGCGTAGTCATGGTGGCAGGGCTATCTACGAAACGGCAGCGAATCCAGGCAGGCTAACGGAATCAATCAAGTTGACTTGAAGCTGTCTTCCAGCGTTCCCTAACCCTCTCTAAAATCTGAACATTTCCAAATGAGCTGAGTGGCAGTTTGTCGGTCGGTCCTATCAATGAGAGCAGTTCACTCCCATGCATCACAGTTTTGTCCAGCGCTGAGCTGAGGCGTAAGCACAGCAGATCCCAGCAAACTCGCTCATATTACCTACACTCGCGTCCGCTGCCCGTGATCTGATCACGCCCTGTGAAATCCAGGCCAAAACAGTCTTTCTAGAGACACCTCTTGCGGTTGGCATAGTGTTGATGCAGGTTGAATCTAGAGCCAAACGGGGCTAGCAGCGACCAGTACCTCATTCACCGGATGACTACAGCAGTCCGGACCCTCTGTACAGCTCTTCTAAACGGGCCAATATCTTTTTGCCATAGAGCGGGTCTGCCGCCCACAGGTTGCTGAGCTGGTCGACTAGCGGTGCGACCCCGCGTTTGACAAAGTCGAATCGCGGATCGACCTTTTCTCGCGACAGCGGCTCTGTGCTGGCATAGGCTTTGAGATGCTGTATCTGAGCGCGAACGCCAATACGGGCACTGCTAAAAGTAGCTAGGTTGCCCGACCCATCCGCTAGCCCAGCAAAGTTGTTTTGGGTCGGCTGCACCAGGCCAGGAAAGCGCAAAAAGTCGGTCTCTACGCACATTTGGCAGAAGGCAATGTCGTAGTCCACACCTTCGATGGTGGCTTCTTCCCGGTAGAGCTTGGGTAGATCGGGGAAAAGATCGAGAGCCTTGGAATTTTCTGAGCGTAAGAAAGTGATCAAATTGAGCTCGGTGGCGCTGCCGTGGCTCATAATCAGGTCAATAGACCCTGGACAAATTCTCAGGGCGGAGGCCGAGCGCAGCTGCAATGTGCGGCTAGCAGCATTCCAACCAATGCCAATGCTAAAAGGTTTGAGATCAATGGCTTTGACGTACACCGCGCCGCGATAGCGCACCCGACGGACTTCGGCGTTCTGAGCCAAGTCGACGCCCAGTCGGTCGGCTAAGTCGATGGGGATATAGGCATTGCCGGTGATGATGATGCCTTTTTCGGCGTAGGCCCCGCCATTGATTTCAATATTGATAGTGGCATATTCGATGGGTACTGTTTCGCCGGGCGGGATGGGGCTGCTGCCAATAATACCCTTGCTCCAAGCTGCCAGACCGTTGGCCAAACCGATGGCAAAATTACGCCGCCTTTGGGTGAGCAGGGCAAAGTCTTGAGGGTTGGTCAGGTAAGCAATTTCTGCGACAAGGGAGGCCGGCACAGATTCACGGCAAAAGGCAAGCCTACCGGTGCCCGCTGAGGTATCGGGGCGTACCCCCCGGCTGGGCAACTCTGGGACTTCTTTGAGCAGGGCAAGCAGCACCCGTTCAGCCTGAATGCGGCGCTGCTCGTTGTTGTAGATGTAGTAGACGGTAGCGCCGCGCGTGGCTGTATTGCTGAACTTTTCGGCGTGAATTTCCAAGGCGACTGCGGTGGACTGGGCGCGGGCATTAATCCAGCCAATGCTCTGGGCCAGGCTGAGGTCGTCGGGCACCGAGAGTACGTCGTAGCCGCGCGATCGCAGCTCTGGCACAATCAGATCTCTCAGGGCAATCATCTCCTGGGCTTCGGTCGTGCCTGCTATCTGCGCGCCCGGATCGCGGACGCCGTTTTCGATACCGCCGTGACCCGCTGAGATAAAGATCTGTGCCATGGGCTGCTGATCGCTCCTAATCCCTTATTTCTACCAATGACCATCGATTGACTTTGGCATTGCGATGGGTCGTTTATTGTCGCCAGAATACCTTATTTGGGAGCAGGGAGGCAGGGGGCAAGGAAGCTATGATTCGGTTGGCTCTGTGGGGTGCTCTGATGGAGTAGCGGCTTTGGGAGATGATTTGAACAGGAGCTGAATGCCCAGCGCGGCAAGGCCCAGCGCAGCAAGGCCAAAGACGCCTGCCCCTAGCGCGACAATACCGGTCACCAGGGTCCGAACTGCGGCAGAGATGCTGACGACAGCGGGATTGTCTGAGGTGACGGGTTTATTGGCAAACGTAGCGGCAACCGACAGCATGAGACGATAGGCAAGCAGGGAGAAGGCACTGGCGGTGAGAGCACCGGTAAAGCAGCGCAAGGGAGTCGCCGTCATTTTAGCTGGGTCAGCTTTGACGGGGGTGCTAGGAGGGGCGGGCTTTTCCATAAGAAATAGAAAGGTGTGGAGCTAAAAAAGTGTGAAGCTAAAAAGGTAAATACTTAATACGAGGCGGGTTGCCGAGTTTACGCGGGTCGGCCTGACTTCTAAAATAAGATGCCATCTTAATGATGGCGTTTTATCTCAACAATTTTCCATACCCGACCTGCTGATCAATACTCAAGGATGACTTAGCTAGTGGCCACAAGAGCGCGTAAAAGATTTGGTCAGCACTGGCTGCGCAGTGACCCGGTGATCAATCAGATTGTGGCGGCGGCCCGGCTGACCGGGGGCGATCGCGTCTTAGAAATCGGCCCTGGCCAAGGCGTGCTCACTCAGCGGCTGCTCGATACCTCAGCTCAGGTGCTGGCTGTCGAGATTGATCGCGATCTGTGTTTGCAGCTGCGCGATCAGTTTATTCCGTCCATGGCGACCGGCCAGTTTCGCCTGATTGAGGCCGATTTTTTAAAGCTCAATTTTGACCAGGCGCTGATTGACTTTGAGCTAGAGCGGCCCAATAAAGTGGTCGCCAATATTCCCTACTACATCACCGCGCCGATTTTGGAAAAGCTGCTGGGCACGATTCGCCAGCCCAATCCTCACCCGTTTAGCGACATTGTGCTGCTGGTGCAAAAGGAAATTAGCGATCGCCTCTGCGCCGAGCCCGGCACTCGCGCCAACGGTGCCCTGACCATCCGCGCCCAATATTTAGCCGAGTGCGAAGAAATTTGCCCGGTGCCCGCCAGCGCCTTTAAGCCACCGCCTAAAGTAGAGTCGGCGGTGATTCGCCTGCGACCTCGCCCCTGCCCGACGCCTGCGCAAAACCCAGCCCGACTCAGTCAGCTGGTAAAGCTGGGCTTTTCTCAAAAGCGAAAAATGCTGCGCAACAACTTGCAGAGCGTGATTGACCGTGACACCCTGACCCCTGTGCTCAATCGCCTATCGATCAATCCTCAGGTGCGAGCAGAAGGGCTTGGGGTGACCGAGTGGGTGGCACTTAGCGACGCGGTTGATGCGATCATGCCCGCCGCAACAGCCGACAGCCTGCCATAGCCTACCCTCGATTTATGATCACGCTCTTTTCCCACGCCAAAATCAACCTTTACCTCGAAATTATCGGCAGTCGGCCCGATGGCTTTCACGAGCTGGTGATGATCATGCAAAGCGTTGATCTGGCCGACCGGATGACGCTCAAACCGCTGAGTACGCCAAATACTCGGCTGATCTGCGACCATCCGCTCGTGCCCACCGACCCCACCAACCTGGCGTATAAAGCCGTCACGCTGCTGCAAAGGCGCTTTCCCCACCGCACCAACCGCTATGGCGGGGTAGAAATCACCATCGACAAAAAAATTCCGGTAGGCGCAGGGCTAGCGGGAGGGTCTTCTAACGCGGCAGCGACACTGTTTGGGCTGAATGTGCTGTGGCAGCTGGGGCTGACCCGCATAGAGCTGCAAGAGCTGGGCGCAGAATTGGGGTCGGATGTGCCGTTTTGCCTGGTGGGGGGGTGTGCGATCGCCACCGGACGCGGCGAAGAAATCGATCTGCTGAACAACATGCCTAAACTCAGCGCCGTGCTAGCCAAATACACTAGCCTGGCGGTCTCTACGCCCTGGGCCTATAAAACCTATCGCCAGCAGTTTGAGCAGACCTACCTGCCCCTAAAAGATACCGCTAGCTTGGAGGAGCGCCAGTCGCGGGTGCACTCTGGCAGCATGGTCGCTGCACTTAGCGCTCACGACTTGACAGCGATTGGCGCTCACCTGCGCAACGACTTAGAAAAAGCGGTTCTCCCGGCCTATGCCAAAGTTCGCCAGCTCAAAGAAACTATGGCCGACCAGGGTGGACTCGGAACGATGATGTCTGGATCTGGCCCGACAGTGTTTACCCTCACTGAAACGCCCGAGCAGGCTCAATCGATAGCACAAGCTGTGCGCGAGCAAATTAGCGACCCCGACCTCCAGCTGCATGTCGTCCGGTTTACCACGAAAGGCATTCGAGCCGCCAACTGATCGGGCTCCCTAATTTGCTACACTGGGCGTTCGCCTTACCCACAAACGATATGAAGCGCCTTTCCTTTGACAGCCAGCAAGTGATGCGTCGTACCGAAGACCTGATCAGCGCTGCTTCTAACCGCTATCGGATTACGGTGCAGGTCGCTAATCGGGCTCAGCGTCGTCGCTTTGAAGAATTTGACAGCCTTGACGAGTCGAAGATGAAGCCAGTGCTGCGGGCCATTGTCGAAATGTCTGATGAGCTAACTCAGCCAGAAATTATTGGCGAGTAGCCGTTTAGCCAAAGGCAGCGATTAGCTGCCATCAACTAGAGCAAGCTTATGAAGTCACTCTCGAAGCGATATCGTTTT
>JBBSNR010000212.1:0-5652 GCA_038260635.1 Phormidesmidales cyanobacterium | reverse complement strand
GAAGTGAACACCGATATTACCGATAAGAAACGCCTTGAAGCTCAGTTTTATCAGGCCCAACGGCTCGAAAGCCTGGGCCAGCTAGCGGGTGGGATTGCTCACGATTTGGGCAATATGCTGACGCCCATATTGGGGATTGCCCAGCTGCTGCGCCTGACTCATAAAGGCACAGATGCCTCTACCCAGAAACAGCTCGACCTGTTAGAGAGCAGTGCCAAACGGGGCGTTAACATGGTCAAGCAAATTCTCGCTTTTGCTCAGGGGAGCGCTGAAGATGTGACAGCGATAGATATGGTTGCCCTGTTGCAAGAAGTCATCAACGTGGTCCGGCAGGGTTTCCCCAGCTCTATCGAAATCTGCCAGGACATTGCGCAGCTAGAGGACGCGCCTCAGCTGCGGCAGGTCTCTGCTGATTCGACTCATTTGCACCAGGTGTTTATGAATCTGTGCGTGAATGCGCGTGATGCGATGCCGAAGGGCGGCGTTCTCACGGTCTCTATTGATAGCTGCTTTGTCGATGAAGATATTGCCAGTAAGAATTTGGAGGCATCGGTGGGTCACTATATCGTGGTCACGATTGCGGATACCGGGACTGGGATTGCGCCTGAGGTGCGCGATCGCATCTTTGACCCGTTTTTTACCACCAAAGCGTTCGACAAGGGAACTGGGTTAGGGCTGGCGACGGTTTCAGGCATTGTCAAAAATGCGGGCGGTTTTCTGAGAGTTTATAGTGAGGTGGGACGCGGCACTCAGATGAAAGTTTACCTGCCTGCCCTGGAAGGATGAAAAGGCGCTGCTTTGGGGCTATCTTAATTACGGTCTTGCTAACTGTTGTCTGGCCAATGGCCCCGGCCAGTCCGCAGGCGGTTGAAGAGACACTAACAAACAGTGCTCAGCCCGCAGAATCGGCTTCTGAATCGGCCTCGGAATCGACAGTCGCCGCGCCCGGTGATGGCGTCTACTTTGCCGATGTGCTGGTGCGCGGGCAGGCTGTTTTTCAAGTGGGCAGCTTAAACGATCTCTCTGCCAGCGAGCGAGCAGCTATCATCAGCCGACGAATTGCCAGTCTGCTAGAACGCACCGACGGCGCAGTCGCCGTGACAACTGCGCCCATTGCCAACCAAAAGCTGATCATCGTGCAGGCCAACAATCGGGTTCTGATGACCGTCACAGAGCAGGACGCGCAGGATTTTGGCCTGTCGCTAGCGGCGCTAGCCGAAGACTGGGCCAATCGGCTGGGCCAAAGCTTTAAAAAGCCGCCGGTCGCCATCGATGTGGTGCAGCGACTGAATGGCACCGTCCGTCAGCTGGGCAAAAATGCCGTTGCCAGCATTCCAGCGCTGATTGGCGTGCTGATTGTGGTCTTGATTACCTGGCTGGTGGCTAAAGGGGTGCGCTACAGCGCTTTTCGCTGGGCCGAGCAGACTGAAGGAGACCACAGCACCGAAGTGCTAGTCGGTCGGCTGGGCTATGGCGGTGTGTGGATTGTCGGGGCAGTGATTGCGCTGGGGGTGTGGGGCATCGACTTTGCCACTATGCTAGGCGCGCTAGGGCTGACCAGCGTAGCAATTGGCTTTAGCTTAAAAGATGTCTTGAGCAACTATATTTCGGGTGTGATTTTACTGTCGGCCAGGCCGTTTCGAATTGGCGATCAGGTGGTGATTGAGGGATACGAAGGCACGATTACGCAGGTGCAGCTGCGCTCAACCACGCTGAAGACCTATGACGGTCGGATGATTTACATTCCTAATCAGGAAGTGTTTCAAGCTAGCATTACCAACAATACGGCAGCCAAGTATCTGCGGAGTTCGGTGACAGTGGGCATTGACTACGATGCTGACATTGTCAGGGCGCGGCAGGTGATTGTTGAAGCCATTGCCTCGCTCAAGGAGGTGCAGCCAGACCCGGTGCCTGAAGTGCTGGTGCGCGAACTGGCAGCTAGCACTGTTAACTTGGAAGTCCGGTTTTGGGTAGATTCTCACCGGACTGGCTTTTTGGAGACAAGCTCGGCGGTCACTCAAAGAGTGAAGGAAGCCTTGCAGTCGCAAGATATTGAGATGCCAACAGAAATTTATACCCTGCTGCTGAAAGATGTTCCTGAAGGGTTCAAGCCGATGAATGGTGAAGTAGCTGAGCGCGATCGCGAGATGCGATCGCAGCAGGGCACTCTGACAGAAATGTGAAACCAGCAGTCCGTATTAGAAGTTCTGTCACCACCTGTTTCACACTCTATTGAACAGGTCTGCGTTGAACAGGTCTGCCGTGACAGCGCAGTCCATTGTTTGGTGCGCTCACAAAACAATGATGAGACGGACTCAGCGATAGGCACAGTCCGTCTAACCGATTAAACTGCTGTAATACAGTAGGTACTCCGCTCGCCTCTGTACCAGTCTCCGGCACGGACACCGCCTGACAACACGTTTGAAATGCGATTTCGCGCCTTCAGGTACTGCGCTTTCGGTATTTCTTCAGTAAATAGAGCTGCCATCACTTCGGCTATCTTGAAGTTTTTGTTCGGCTGGGTCTCTAGTATTAGCTTCACCGCATCTGGAATAGACTCATTCTTCACCCCAGGCCGGGTGTACTTTTGCCAGCTGGCTGCTCTACCGTCCTTCTTCTTGGCCGTACTTTTTTCCCGCTTAGCTTTAGCGGGCGGTTTTGCGGCAGCAGGTACCTCAGCAGATGGTCGCGCGACTGCTTTAGCCGGTTTTGCTGCGACAGGCGGAATCGGGGCGGCCTGCTCTGCTGACGGCGACGCATTCTCAAACAACGGCATCACAGCGCGGACGCTCTTCAGCTTCGCTTTCACTTCGTCTAAATGGGCAATCAGGAGATCCTCTTGAGCAGCGAGGTCTGACTCTATTTCTTGTAGCTGGGGTAAAACAGTGAGTGGCATAGACAAGGGCTAAATCAAAAATATTTCTTTCAATTAATCATAATAGCTTAGATGCTCGAAGAAACGACAAGTAACTTAAAAGGCCCTTTAAAGAGCCCCTCAATAAATTCACAATTCGAGAAGCAATCGTTACTCGCTACACCCTATTCTTCCTTCAGTAGTACCCAACTCCAAGCCAATTAAAATGGGATCGTGATCGGAGGTGCGAAAAGGAATTCGACCATTAAAGAGAGAACTATCGCGCCCAAAGTCCAGGTTGTAATCAATTGCATCAGGTTCATCGGCGTTGATATGCCATTCAGTGGCACCGATGACCTGCGCGCAGAGCGATGGATTGGCCAGGGCATAGTCCAGCGTACCCAGCTGCCCATCAAACACAAATGAGTAGGCCGTCTCTCCTAAAAACTGCGCCGCTAAGTCTGTATAGCCAGCCCTTTCTAATGCGACAATTGGCTCTTCTTGAGCATAGGCATTGAGATCGCCAACAATCAAAAAGTCTTCATCGCCACTGCTAGTAGGATCACTTCGCAGCCAGGCTGTTAAAGCCTCAGCGCCGCGCACCCGCGTGCCGTTAAAGCTGCCCTGTCCGTCACCTATATCGGCATTGTCACCAGAGCCATTGCCACCTTTTGATTTGAAATGATTGATGGCCAGCGTGAAGACTTCTCCACTGCTGATGTCTTCAAACGTGACGGCCAGCGTCGCCCGATTGGTACTGGAGCCGTCAAAAATTGGCCCGGTCAACCCCAGTGCGGGCAAATCGCTATCTGTTAATGTTTCCACGGCTGTGCTGTCAGCAACTTTGACGGTGGCCGTCTGGTAGATCGCGCCGACCGAAATTGCATCGCCAATATCGACAAAAGACTGCCCCGGATCCACAAAAGCATAGGTGCCTGCGCCCACTCTCGCATTGAGCGCGTTTACCAGCGTGCCAATCGCAAACTGGCCGTCACCATTAGTCTCGGAAAATTCGTTCTCTAGTTCGATCAAACCAACAATGTCAGCATCCATTGTCTCTAATGTGGTCACTAGCTTCTCCAGCTGACGCTCAAACTCAGCAGCAGTGTTTGCCCCACGAGGCGGCAGATTAGCCGGGCCACTGCCAGCATTTCCTGGACTATCTAATGTGGTGAAGAAATTGAGCACGTTGAGGCTGGCCAGCTTGAGTGAGCCGCCAACCTCACTGGGCGTTTCCAGGCGGGGATTAGCAGGCTGAAAGTCAACGCCTTGATGGGTCTGAATGCGGTAGCTGCCAAAGTCAAAGCTCAGTACGCCAGTGAGGTCTGTGACGGTGTCACCGCCGCGCAGCGGGTTGGCAGCGCTCAGGGGCTGACCGCTGCGACCAAAGATCAGCGTGGTTGGGTTTTGCCGGGTGCTGCCGTCGTCCAGGGTGATCTGGCGTCGGGCGATCGCTGCCTCATAAGCCGCAAACCCCGCCACATCCGGCAAATTAAACTGCGTGTACTGATCCAGACGCCCATCCGTACCCGGTGCGTTGCCCGGCCCATCAGCAGCCAAGCGAATTTCTCCAAAGCGGTCATAGTTGAAGTATTTGGTGACAAACAGAGTCTCGGGAATCCTCACCCGCATCCCTTCTGCCGCTTCTAAGTCAGATTGAGAAGCTATCGGAAAATTTAGAACAGCTGCGGTCGGCAGGGGCTCACTGTCTGCTATCGTCACACCCGACACATCCACCAAAGCGGTCAAGCTGTCAAACCGCTCGGCTACCGTGCCGCTGACCCGCACTTTGTTGCCAACGGCCACATTCACCCCAAAGTCATCGTCAAATACAAATAGCCCCTCTGAAGTCGCGGCCTCACCATCGGCATCAGTATCTTCTTCTTGCAGATAAAACCCTCTGAGGCCGTCATTCCCTTGAAAGTCTCCAACAACTATTGCTTCAACAGTCACCTCACCACCCGCTAGTGGGCTAATCGCCCCCGCGCCCTGAATCGCACTGATGAAGGTCAGCGCTGAGCCATCACTGCCATCCGACGGCGGACCTGCGGCAAACGTCTGTAGCGGGAAAGGGACACTCGCGACATCGTTATCAGGCGCACTATCTAGAGCATTTGGTCCGCTAAAGGTCCACTGGTCAAGGTCAAATGCACCGTTGGCAGCGGTATTTGGTGTGCGATAGGCCCAGCCATCTGTATACTCCCAAGGCTGGCCGCTGCCATCGATATCCACCTGGCCGAACACATCGACAACAGCGCCATTTTGAAACAGCTCAATGGCATCGTCCCCATTGATATTAGCCGCTCCAGCGGTATCGGTTGGCGCAAAGCCAAAGAAGCGGGTGAACCCAGCTGTATCGCTAGCAATATAAAGATAATCTCCAGCGCGGGCCGCGCCCGAAAACGTGTATTCTTGCCCGTCGCTACCGCCGCCGTTGTTAGCTGCGCCAAAGCCGTAAATGCCTAAGTCAGGAATATCGTTGACCACATAGAATTCCACTGCCTTGGGCACACCACCCGCCAGTGGGCCATCTACAACACCAGTCAGAATCAGATCGATCATAATCGCTTCCGCCTATAGAATCGCTATCCGCCTACAGATAGGAGCAGCGTTTTAGCCAGCACTGGCGACCCTATCCGGTTTTTGGCCCTACGTTACCAAACGGTGACCGGGTGCAGGTAAAGGGGAGCTTATGGAATCGTTAATATTGGATAGGGAAAGGCCTGTTATCTATTCTCTAGCAGACACATGGCTCCAGCAGGAACATGGCTCTGCTAAAAAACTGAGAGAAGGCTCTT
>JBBSNR010000211.1:0-5660 GCA_038260635.1 Phormidesmidales cyanobacterium | reverse complement strand
TAGCTGCTGAACAAACGCTTAGTCGCCAACTACAAACAAATTTGTTCTCCCCACTGAGCCGGGCCGCGACTATTTTCCCCTAGTTTGCACTGAAACGGACGCACCAGTCGCCCTGGCATAAAGCCATAGTTAACATAGCCGCTATCAGTAGGCGCAGCGCTAAAAGAGACCAGGCCCGCCTCTGAACAGTTTTCAATCAGCTGTGCGGCTATTGAGTTCATCGCAGCGGGCGAGGCCAAAACGCTCGGTGCGCCGCTGCCCATTAAAATGAAGCTATAGCCATCGGGCCGACCGGCTGGGCCATCCGTGTAGCCGTGGGTTCGCTGCGTTCGCGTTCTAATTTCGGTATTGGGGAAGGCCCTGAGGCGCTGTTCGGTTTGGGCGATCGCATCGCCACAGCTCCTCTGAGGCTGAGCCGCAATTGGCCCGGCAAAGCTGACCAAATCGGAGCGAATCCAAACGGGTGAAGTTGGGTTAACTGACACGGGGCGCACCTGATACCAGCGGTAGCCAGCCCGGTCATCTTGCTGATCAACAATGCTGAACCGGGTGCCATTGACAGCCGTTGCTTGAATAGCAGAACTGGTAGAAGGCGCAGCCCGAAGATTGGCACCGCCGCCGTCAACGGTGGTCGAGACCCAGCCATCGGCAGGGCGGGCAAAGGCTGTTTGAGTCAGGCTCAAACAGAGCGCCAGGCTGAAGCTGGCGGCAGTGAATGCATGGGTAAATAGACGTTTCATGACGATTAAGGCGTAGTTTAAAGGTGAGTGGGCGAGGCCTCGGATCTGTTTGGGCGATCGCCGCTCTCATAGGGAATCGTACCTTGATGCCAGGGCAGCTGTCGCAGCAGCGGCTCCCCTACACTGCTGGCAATGCAGGCGCGAAGGGCATCTGCGGGAACCCTGAAAAAACTGGGTCGTTTCTGGTGGGGATGGGAATTCATAGATTTCACTTCCTGATGAAGAGAAGTTTGGACTAGGGTTCGCTGAGTGCCTGCCAGTCTGCAATCACATTTTGCAGGGCAGGCGGCAGGCTGGCAATTTCTAAATCAATGTACTCAACGGTGATTCCTGGTATTTGTAGCTGGGTCATGGGGTAATCGGCCAAAGCTGCCTGGGTCAGGTAGCGCATCTGGTTAAAGTTGGGAAAACGCAGCTGCTGTAGCTGATTTTGAAAGGCTTCCACCTCAGCGGGAGAGAGCGTTTTGATGACGGTTCGAGTGGGCTGAGCGCCGCCGTTCCGCCACTGTGATTCCTCCTGGTAGAGTGTCCCATCGGCGCTCAGTGTCGTTGTTTTCACAAACCCGGTCAGACCGCCGCTTACCTGGCTCTGAAAAACTATCGGCGCATCTGGCCTTGTTTCTGCATCAGGTGAAGAGATTTCTAGATTAAGCGGGATAAACGTTGTTTCTACTGCGCTGAGTGCGCCGCTGGCCGTGGCGTTTTGAGCGATGCGATCGCCGTTTTCACTGAGATGATAGACCCAGACAGCTTGGCCATCGCTGACAATGGCCCGAAATCCGGCGATCGCCTGCAACGTGCAAGCCTGACCAGGTGCAAAAATGCCCAGACAGCCGCTCCAAACAGCCGGCTGCACTTCTAAAATTTGTAGTTTAGCCAGCGGCTGATCAACTTGAGCTGAGACAGTTTCGAGCAGCAGGCGACCCGTCTCAGCTGAAAATTCGCCGCGGCCAAACTCAGGCGCTCCGGCCAAAGGCTCCATGCGCAGTCGCTGGCCGAAGCGATCGCTCCTATAAACCCACTGCTGCTGCGCGCTCGCCGCCTGCACCCGCCAGCCGCGAACTTCTCCGCCCATACAGCGCTGATTAGGGCGAGCCAAACCCAAACACTGATCGGGCCAGGTTTCAGGCGTAGCCTCTAAGATGGCAATATCGTCAGCGCTAACGTGCAGCCGCTGGGCCAGGTCGCGCTGAATGCGGCGAGATAAAAAGCGAGAGATCGCCTGGGGCATTTGGGCGATCTCGCTGGAATCGGCGGCGACAGCGGTCGGTGGCACAAAAGCTGAGCTAGCGCTGGCGGTACTTTCTATCAGCGCCGAGGCTCCGCCTAGAATAATTAAGCTGGCGCAAAAACTAGCGGTACGAAGAGAGAGCATGGGAACCCGATGAGTAGCGTATCGCTACGACAAAATGTGTGGATACTTTCTATCCTCTGCTAGGACTCAGCTAACGTCAGCCCGGTTACAAAATTAGTAACCGCTAAGCTGCTTAAAGACGGACGCAGACAGGCGAAGAGATAGATAGACGCGACTGCAATGCATCTGATCGCAATGCATCTACCGACAGAGGTTAGCAGCTGGCCTGCTCACTACCTTGATAGGTAATTACATTAAGATTTCAAGGCGGCATGGCAGCAAAATACGATTATGAGCTAGTGGTGATTGGTGCAGGCTCAGGCGGGCTAGCGGCGGCTAAACGGGCGCTGAAGCTAGGGAAGAGGGTGGCGATCGCCGAGAAAAACCTGATCGGCGGCACCTGCGTCAATCGGGGCTGCATTCCCACCAAGCTGATGATCTACGCCGCCGAATTTGCCAAACAACAGGAAACTGCGGGCGACTACGGCTGGGCCAATCAAAAGGGACAGTTTGACTGGCCAAACTTCAAGCAGGCGATGGACAGCCGCATTCAGTCTATTCGGCAAAGTCAGATCGAGAACTTAGAAGGCATTGATATTTTGCACGGGCAGGCCGAGTTTGTAGATGCCCATACGCTGGAAATAGCAGGCCAAAAAGTAATCAGTGAGTTTGTTCTTCTGGCAGTAGGTGGCAGGCCAGCTGCGCCCGATATTCGAGGCATAGAGCACGCTATCGACTCACGCGAGATTCTTCACCTGGAGGCACTGCCCGACTCTTTTTTAATCGCAGGCGGCGGCTATATTGGTGTGGAGTTTAGCCAGGTGCTGCGCTGCTATGGTCGTCAGGTTACCTTAGTAGAGTCAAATCCCTGTGTATTGGACGGGTTTGATCAAGCTATTCAGGCACGGGTTAAACAAACGCTAATTGACGACGGCATTGAGCTGATTGACAACACCAAGCTCAAAGAGATTGAAAAAAGAACAAACTGCTTAACCGCTACGCTGAGCAATGGCAAGGCAATTCAGGCTGATCAAATCCTCTGCGCGCTAGGGCGCACCGCAAATACAGACACGCTCAACCTGGAGGCCATTAGTATTGACACCGAGAAAGGCATGATCGCCGTCGATCAGCAGGGCCGTACTCAGGAGCCCAATATTTTTGCGGTGGGTGACTGCACGGCGACCATGCTGCTGACGCCGGTGGCTAAAGCGGAGGGCACAGTGGCGGTAGAGGCGATGTTTGGCCACAGCACCGCCCCGGTTGACTACTGCTGGATTCCTTCAGCAGTATTTATGCACCCAGAAGTGGCGATGGCCGGAATGACTGAAGAGGAGGCGCGCGATCGCTGCGACCAGATCGAGATAAAGTGCAGCACTTTCACGCCTCTAAAATACGCCATGACTTCAAACCCAATGAAAGCGTTGATCAAGCTAATTGTGAATGCCAAAACTCAAGAGATCATCGGCATTCACATGTTTGCCCCGCGAGCGGCTGACCTGGTACAGGCGCTGGTACCAGCTCTAAAAAAAGGGCTCACCGTTGCCGAGCTTGAACAGACCATTGGCGTTCATCCTTCTACGGGTGAAGAGATTTTTAGCTTTTAGGCGATGTCTACAATTGCTGAGACCTTTTGGAAGCTTGAGCACATTAAAACTTGGACGGCGGACCTCACCGATGACAACGGTGCGCTCTAATTAACTGAGCTGTAAGTCCTTACGGATGTATCGTGGTCCGTGCCTGACGATAGCCTAGCGAGTGGAAACACGCCAGCTATGTGGCCTATGACGACTATAAAAGCCTAATAGAGCAGGTGACAAAGCCGGTCCCGGCCAAGGTTTCAGTAGGTACTCTGGCTGGCCGAGGGTTCATTCAGACTGAGCTGACAAAAGGGCTTGTGAGTCGCAAGGCTATACAGAACTTAAAACCTCCAATAAAAGAAAATTTCTGCTGACCTATTAAATCAGCGGAGATTTTTCACAGGATTGTATGCCGACAGCTAATAGGAGATCACTGCATAATAGACCTTATATCATTTGTAGTAAATTCTATGTCTTCGTAGTCACCGAAGTAAGAGTTGTTGTAGCCTTCTCTAAGTAGCATTGCATAAGTAGAAAACGTGAAATATTCAGGACCAACTAGGTTATGGCAAGCGGCCAAGTATGTTTGATATCCTGTATAGTTGTATCCATACGGATCATTTAAGATTGCTAGAACTGAGCCTCTATACCTATCTAGCCCTTCATCGTTTTTCCACAAGAGTGTTGGACGAGTAGAACTACAAAAAACAAAACTCTCAGACTGCTCCGAAATGCGATAAGAGCCATAGTGGTTGAAAAACTGTCTTCTGTTTATGTCTATCCTTTCTGGATAGTTAGTAGTGTCTGGAGTGGTTACGATTGTTTCTTTTAGTAGATACAACGTGCCACCGCTATTGCTATCTACGTATTCTTTTGAATCTATTGTTGTCTGGTGGCAATAATCCATATGGCAGTAGTCTGGCATAGTTAAAGCGGCTGAAGCACCAGAAGGCAATGAAAATACTGCGAGTAACGAGAGCAGACCACTAAAGCTTAATTGCTTCATTAACGGTTAGTTATGATTAGTACTAATGCTTTTTATAGACTATTTGAGATAGTTGCGTAAATACGATTTGGCTAAGTCTACAAAGGCTTTAAACAAGAGTGAGAGCATACATAAAAGCCGCATCTTTGTGCTCTTTGCTCTACGGGATTCAATATGCACAACCGCATTAGATGCTTGAAATCTCAAAGCTCTTGAGCGTTTTAGACGGTCAATAATGTTCGTGGTGAACAGTAGGTAAAGGGATCGGTAGAGCCGTGCTCTTTGATCCCTACTAATAGTCCGGACGAAGTCAAGAGAAAGCGCCGAAACCCAGGATTCTCTGTGAGTTGAGTTGCTCTGGAGAGGTCTTAAACCCTTATCTTACACCTTGTCCATTAAAAGCTGTCCGGGGTATTACTCTGTGAGGAATCGCGGTTTTATTTATTCGCTGGCTCGTTTAATGCCTGAATCATAAGCTAAACTTATGTGTGTATGTATCGAAAAAATCCAAAACAGGCACTTTAAGATTATGAATCATACAGATTACATCATCGCTGCAACGCTAAACGAATATGCTAATCAGCTGCCGGTAGGAAGTGATAAACGTGAAGTGATAGAGAACCTAAGCCGACTCCCGTATAAAGGTGAGCTGCTGCCTTTTGCTGAAATCCTTAAGAAGGAAAAGGCAGCGCAGAACGACATAGAACCGCATAGCCTAGATTAGTGAAAAGCTAAATGCTAGACAGTCCTTGATGCTATTGCCGAGGTAAGGGCGTTTACTTTTCTGGTATTCGCTAGGTCAGGTCACAAGGTCGTAACTAAGGCAAAAAGGGGGTGTTTTAATAATTCAATGAGCAGAAGCTATGGACGTACGCCGACTCGAACGGCGGACCTCATCGATGTCAACGATGCGCTCTAACCAACTGAGCTATACGTCCGGGCTCTTGAATATACCATAGCGATTTGCTTGTGCGCAACATCGGATTTCAGTCTGCAAGTTGAAG
>JBBSNR010000210.1:0-5726 GCA_038260635.1 Phormidesmidales cyanobacterium | reverse complement strand
GCAGCGCCACCAGCCCCAAGCTGACCTGCTGCCAATGCGGTCTCAGGTAAGCGGCTAACCGGACAAATTTAGAAGATTGCGCCATGGAGAATAGTGTTACCTGAGATACCGATGATAGCGCAAGTGGATGGATGCATCCATCCACTTGCGCGTCACTTAGCCCGCAGTATGAAACGGTTGTAGTGAAAATTAGGGTAGTAAGCTAAGTGGCCAACGCTTTATTTACTTAGGATAACGCTTGCCATGGTCAGGCTAGTGTGTCGGTCGGTGGTCTCTGCTAAATCTCGATACTGGAGTCCCAGCCAAAGTTGAAGTTGGGCAGCCAGCCTCTGAGGAAGTAGTACAGGGACGTGAGCAGCTCATTCCAATAGCGGGTCGTGAGCTGTAGGGCATCGACATTGGGCAAAATATCTGGCAGTCGTCTCAGCAGGCTACCACCGCCTGAAAGCGGTGCGGTGTAAAAGTCAGTGGGCTTAGCAATCACCTGTAAATCTCTGCGCTCAAAGGTGAGTGCCGCTCGCGACATAATAATGGCCGGGGCCACCAGCACCACTCTTGGATCGTCTCTGATGCCCTCGTTTCTGCGCGTACTGCGGGCGGCGATAATCTGCCGATCTTGCAGAGACTTTTCTACGTTAAGGCTAGCGCTGCGAACATCTAGACCGGTGGTTTGAATTTGGATATCTCCATCAAAAACGCCGTTGTTCGATAAGATGCCGCGAATAACGCTGCGCTCCTGTGAATCGGCAGGCTTGGCACCGGCTGTCACGATCACCACTGGCGCTGCCCCTTGCGCTCTGGCCCGCTGATAGAGGTTAGCCGCGTAGATCAGCCGAGGGGCTAGTGCTGTGTTGATAGAGGCGTCTTCGGGCCTGTCAGAGACGGTGATGGCTTTGTCAATATCCTGGCTGTCGCCCAGCACCACAATGGCAGCGGCTCTGCCTAAATTGCCCTGGCCTGGAATGCTGCCGCTGGGGCAGACATCGCCGCAAAGCTCAGCCCGCTCCGCGTAGGCTGTTCTCACTGAGCTTTCGGCGTCTCTGACCAGCCACTGAGCAGAAATTGGAATGCTGGATATCAGCAGAATCGCCAGGGCGATCGCCACTGGGTTGCCCTTAACTTTTTTCACCCCTTCACTGACCGCAGAAGCCAGCAGTACAATTGCCGCCCCCAGCGGTGTCAACGGAAAAGACAAAATCCGCCAAATCACGCCAACTGTGTCATCGTCAGGCTCGATAAAAGCGGCCACCAGCAGCAGCAGCAAAATCACGCCGCCGAACCAGGTCAAATATTTTTTGGGAATGACGCGAGCGAGAATGTACCAAATTAGTAGCCCGACTGAGGCCCATAGCAGTACACGGGTGAGCAATACCAGCATTTCGGTGTCTCTTATAGCGTGGGTCCCGCGCTTAGAACGAGTGCTCACAAGCGAATGGCGACCGGGTTCATTTAACCACTTTTGTTGAAAAGTTAAGCATATTCAGCCGATTTCATCCACAAAAAAACGGAAGCCTTTGAGAGAACTTCCGCTTTTGAAAAGGGTATTAGCGTCTGACTGGCTGAATTTTCAGCCTGAGAGATCGGCTGGAGACCTAAATCAGCTTGAGGTTGGGATATTCTGCAATCAGCTCATCGGCGCTTAGGGTTTCGCCTGAGACCTGAGGGGTCCAGAGCACTTCTATGGCCATGAGCTGCTCACTGGAGACAGCGCCAATTTGATTGAGAGCCTGGCGCATGTCGGCTGAAGAGCTAATTTCTGGCAGCTTGAATTTGCCCTGACTGGCGACTAAAACCGTTGCCACAATGTATTCTCCTGGCGCTTCTGGCATCGCCAGTTCCCCGTCGCTGCCGCTGAGCGCTTTTTTAGCGGACGCTTGAGACAGCTGAGCGTTGACGTTGGAGAGGGTTTCGCCTGTGAACTTGCTGCGCTCGGCGATCGCCAGCTGATTGAAGGCTTGCTCAGCCGACGTCAGCCGGGTCTGGTCGGATTCGGCATCGGCGTAGGCCCAATACTCAGGATGACGCAACAGAGACAGCGTGGTCTCTTGCAGCACCTTGGTCAGCCCGGCTGATGTGCCTGTGTCGGCGGTTTCGGCAATTTGGTTGAGGTCAGTTTGCAAGCCACGAGCTTGAGCAAGTAGGCCGACCTGTAGCCGAGCGACTGATACGGTTGGGTTGTCGCTGTAGGGGCTAGCGCCATCGTCACCGATGCCAGCATTGCGAAAGCTGCGGATGAGGAAATTGGCAACGGCGATCGCAATGAAAATACCAAACAGACCGCCAGCGCCCCCGCCAAAGCCGAAGAATGGGAGAAGGAAAGGAAACCCAAAGCCCCCACCCGGATAGTAGCCGCCGCCATAGCCGCCGCCGTAACCAGAAGGGCCTCGGGAAGGCCCTGGAAGTGAACGAGTGGGCGCGCGGAAACTGCCGCCACCGATTCGTCCGCCCGCTCGTGCGGCCAGTGCTCCATCTGCCTGAGAGAAGACCAATCCGGCCACGAGGCCGAAGATAACGCAGAGCTTGAGTAAGGACTTGAGCCTTAGCTGGAAGGCACGAGCCCAAGTTTTTGTTTCAACCATGATCGTTTTTGAACGGCTTACCTATAAGAGTTGTGTCTTTGTATACTTTAGCGCTTTTCTCTGAGGCAAAGGCGGCTACAAGCATCACCGAAAGGAAGGGATTGCCGTACCCACAGCAGGCACTAGCCAGGTTAGCCGCCGCCGACAATAGTGACAATTTCTAGCCGATCATTGGGCTGCAAGGTGGTCGATTTCCACAGGGGCCGGGCTAGAATCTCGCCATTGTACTCAACGGCCACCAGCTGCGGGTTGAGACCGACTTGCACTAAAAAATCGGGTAGCTGGGTGCCATGTATGCAGGTCTTAGTTTCACCATTGACTTGAAGTGCTATCGGGCCGGAGGAATTGTCCATTGGTCTGAGAAAGGCAAAAGGTCTGAGAAAGGCAAAAGGTCCAGAATTCGGAGATTCGGAATCAGGGGCGCGGGGTCTGCTGGGTTTGCTGAACGAGCGATCGCGCCACCGCAGTCGGATCTTCTGCCTGCATCAGCGCTCGCACCACGGCTACCCGAGTCGCCCCTGCTGCCAGCGTCGGCGCGAGATTGTCAGCATTGAGCCCGCCGATCGTAAACCAGGGCATGGTGGCATGTTGGGCTGCGTAGCGGACATAGTCATCGCCTGAGGCCGCCTTGCCGGGCTTTGTAGGCGTCTCATGCACCGGGCCGACCCCAATGTAGTCAGCCGCTTCATCTAGCGCCCGCTGTAGCTCTTCAGGATTGGTCGTTGAACGGCCCACTAGCTTTTCAGGCCCGAGCATCTGACGGGCGACATCCATCGGCAGATCGTGCTGACCCAGGTGGACGCCATCAGCATCGGCTGCTACGGCGATATCGACCCGGTCATTGACGATGAACAGGGCGTTGTAGCGATCGCACAGCGCCTTGATCTGCTTAGCAACCCGCAGTCGCTCATCATCATCCGCCGTTTTCTCGCGGTACTGCACGATTGCAATTCCCCCTTTGAGCGCGGCTTCTACCGTGCCGAGCAAATCGGGTACTGGCGAAGTGACCAAATAGGTACGAGCCTGCATCAGCCGGTCGTGTCGCTGCTGGGCTGAGCCTGCATTTACAGATTGAGCAATCATTGGATTCATAATTTGACTGTCTAGTGTGTAGAGCTGGTAGCGCATTTGTTTACAGGCAGCGGCCATTTCCAGGCTGTATAGCTTGCCGTATTCCTCTAGCACTCGCAGCGCCTCCTGACTACGCGCCAGGTTGACCTGCAAGACCTCGGCCAAACTGCTGCGGGCGGCCTCTTGCGGATGGGTGAGCGCTGTCCCCAAATCGCCCGGCGTGTCCCGAGCGGCGCGAATATCTAGCGTGTGCCAACGCGCGACCGACTGGCGCAGATGCTTCAGCCTGGCGGTCGTGGGCTGATCGTTCAGACCAAAGCGACACCATTCTTCAATGATACGCATCCCTTCTCGCGCCCGGTCTAAGTTGGCATCTAGAATTCGCAAAAGCGCTCGGTCGGCGGCGGGTTTGCTAGGAGCTGCGCTGCTAGAAAGCTGATTTTCTGCTGAGTGCGCCACTGAGTCAGTAGAGGTTTGAGCAGTGAATGGGGAAGACTTTATATGCAGAAAGTTTGATGGGTCAGTGTCTACCGCATCCGTAGCCTCCGTAGCCGAACTCTGAGCATTATTCGCCGATACTTTTGACAGTGACTGGGGCGACAGTGACTGAGGTAACGGTGACTGAGGCCGTGAGGAATCTGGCAAGGTCATGGTCAAGCTTTGGGGGCGCTGTGTTCTATAGCCATCCTATAGTCCTTTTTAGAGCAAATGAAGTTTAGTGTGACTCTCGCGCGCATCGCGGCTTTGGAACCGTCAAAAGACTTGACAATACCAGGCTTAAGGCCGCATATTTCAAAGATAGCCGCGATATCAATTTTCCTCGATTTGTCCAGACTGGTTGGCGCATTTTCCGCCGATTGCTTTCAGGGTGTATTCGTTAGGGCGAGGCTACGTACGTATGTTGGGTAGACATTCTCACATGGCAGCTGTTTTTGCTGCTGGTGCACTGCTGCTAGGTCCGATACCCGGTGTGGCGTTTGGCCTGATGACGCTACCAGCCCAGGCACAGTCAGCGGGGACTTCGCCATCTACTGCCAGGCAAGTCGCTGCGGGGGCTCCTCGTGAAGCCCCGGCTCAGTACCAGACGCTGTATGTTGACCCTGAAGCTGGCGACGATAGCGCCGAAGGTCTGCAAAATCAGCCTTTGAGAACGGTGACTCATGCGTTGACTATCGCCCTACCCAATACGGTGATTGTGCTGGCACCGGGACGCTATACCGAGTCGAGCGGAGAAGTGTTTCCGCTCCAGCTGAAACCGGGCGTTACCATTCAGGGGGCACCAGGGTCGCGCGATCGCACCGCGATTATTGAAGGCGGCGGCGATTTTATCAGTCCGTTGCGATCGCAGCAAAACGCCGCCATCCTCGCTGCTGACCGGGCTGGCATTGCTCAAGTCGCCATCTCCAACCCCAACGGCTACGGCGTTTGGATAGAGTCTGCTAGCCCTACGATTATAGAAACTGCCTTTATCGGCAATCGCCAAACCGGAATTTATGTAGCAGGCGGCTCTCCACGGGTACAGTCCAGCTACTTTTCGGGTAATCAGGTGGCTGGGCTGATTATTTTGGGCGTTTCGAGCGCCAGCATTCAGAGCAACATTTTTGATGGCACAGGCGATGCCATTCGGCTGATCGATGAAGCGACGCCTGAAATTACAGGCAACCGCATGACCAACAACGACGCGGCCCTGGTGCTAGTTGGCAATGCCCGCCCCGTGCTTCGCGATAACCAAATTGCGGGCAATCGCCGCAACGACGTAGTAGAAGTAGCCGCCCGCACCCGAGATGTTTCAGATTCTGCGCAGCTGGTTTCTGACAATGCTGAAAAGCCCCCAGAGAGCGCCGCACCCGTTCAACCAGCCGCTGTCACTCAGCTAAATAATCAGCCAGCAGCTCAGCCAGCTGATTTACCCGTTGATCTGCCAGTGATTCAAGCAGCCGCTCAGCCGATTGAGCCGCCAGTGGCCCAGCCAGCGACTCAGCTAGCTGCTCAGCCAGTAATCCAGCTGGCCGCTCAGCCCAATGAACCCCCGGCTGAGCCAGCCGCTCGCTCTATCAGTTCGCTGCGGGCTCGATT
>JBBSNR010000209.1:0-5738 GCA_038260635.1 Phormidesmidales cyanobacterium | reverse complement strand
CATGGCTGGTTTTAATCGGCTGGCGAAAAGGCCGCCGATAGGGGCGAAATTCAAATTGATAGGTCATGCGCCCTCAACCCAAGAACTTAAAACTGGGACAGTCTACACACTGGCAAGGCCAGCGGATTACAGACCAGCAGATGGCCACAGCCCAGGGACAAGCAAACCTAACACTAGCAGCAGCCCACTCCAAAAGTGAAAGTGAATGGCTAAAAACTTAGCATTGCTCACCCGCTCAGGCTGAGCGTGAAACCTTAGCACATGACGGCATAGCCGCACCGCTATCGGAATACTGCCGCAGATCAACAAAGTGCTCCAGGGCAACCCACCCTGGAGCAGCGCCCAGGCCAAAATCGCAAATACGCTGCCGCAAGCCCACGGCAGGAGCAGGGCCCCTTTCTGGGTGCCCAAGCGGACAATGGGAGATTTTTTCCCGGCTTTGAGGTCGTCTTCTCCCTGGTGAAAGTGGGAGCAAAATAGCACTAGCGTGGTGGTGATACCCACGATTAGAGCGATCGGCAGGAGGGGTTGGTGCCAGCTCCAGCTGAGCGCATTCCAGCCCTGTGCCTGAGCGCCCTGGATTTGGCCCTGAATTTGAGCATAGTAAGCCGCGCCGACGGCCAGAGGACCAAAGCTAAAAAAGCACAAAATTTCGCCCAGTCCCTGGTAGCCCAGTCGAAAGGGTGGCCCCTGGTAGAGATAGCCCAAAACGCAGCAGGCCAGCACCATCTCCAAGACCGTCGGATCTTGCTGCCACAGCGAAATCGCTAGAATACCGGCAATCCCTACGAGTAGGGAAAGATTGCTCAGCCAAAAAATGAGGCCGCGACTGCGAGTCAGATTGACCAGCGAGTGATGCTTATTTTCATCGATGCCGGTAGCAGCGTCGAAGACATCGTTGCTCAGGTTTTCCCAAACCAGCAGCAGCACCGCAGAGAGCACAAAGACGGTAAATATTCCTGGATAAAAAGTGCCGGTTTGGGCGTAGGCAACGGCACTGCCTGCGCAAATTGGCATGATCGCTACACAGTACATCGGGGGTTTGAGCGCAGCCATCCAGAGCTGCGAGCGGTCGGGCCGCTCCTCTAGCTGACTGACGGGCTGAGGGTCAGGCTTAACCGTTTGGGTGGTCATAGATAAAGTATCTATAAAGTATTTGGGGAGGGGTGGATGAAAGTATCGCGATGATCGCCAAAACTAAAGAGCGTTATAGGGCCTAGCATAGCGGTTTGTTTAGGGGCACTCTGCTGACGGCAAAAAAACTCAAAGTTGTTAATCTACTATTGACCCACTGATGACACAATTGTGCGGCTGTCGGTCATCGGCCTTGCCTGCTCAATTCTCGGCTTAGTTTCCTTCGTCTACTGTCTGCCATCTAAGTTTTTCCAAGTTTTATAGAGAGAACCTGTGACCTCCAAATTTGCGATGCGTCTGCCTACCAAGTCTCCCAAGCTGCTGGCTTTGGGCGCGGCCTTTGTGATTGGCGGCGGCGCTATTGCCTACCTCAACTTCGTTCAGCGATCGCCCAGAAGCCTATCTCCCGCAGGCGCTCAGCTAGTGCCCCAAACGGCCCTGGCCACCGTGACGCTCACCACCGACGAACTCACCTGGACGAAACTGCGGCAGTTTGGCACGTCCGAGACTCAGCAGCAGCTCGACGTGGCACTCACCCAGTGGAAAGACCGGCTGACGGCCAACGGCTACAGCTTTAAGCGCGATATTAAGCCCTGGATCGGCGATCGCATCACCCTGGCCTTACTGCCCGCCACGCCACCCGCCAATCCACCCGCCGACGCTCCAGCCGATTCTCCGGCGGATGAATCGCTGGCGGCGGCTCAAAACTTAGTATTGGTGATTCCCATTGCCGATCCGCTGAAGGCAAAATCGCTGCTAGACAAAGGCGCTGACGCTTCCGGTACGGGCGAGGGCGGTACGAGCGAGGGCGATACGAGCAGGCAGGCGCGCACTTACAAAGGCGTACAGATACAGACGATGGAGACAGCAGACGGTGAGCCCATCGAATCAGCCGTTATTGGCACTAGCTGGCTGTTGCTCAGCGATCGCGCAGCCGGCATTGAGCAGGCCATTGACACCCACAAAAGGGGCCGCTCGCTGTTGGACGTGGCGGGCTATCGCAAGGCCGCCACTCGGGTGGAGTCGCCGCAGCTGCCCGGTAAAAACTTTGCCCAGGTCTATCTAAATATTCCAGCCGCGACTCAAGCCCTAGAGCCCGCCGCCAGCGCCAATCCCGGATCTGGCCCCGGCTCCAACTCCATCGGGCGCGGCAGCCTCTTGCCCTTACAGGGATCTCAGGGTTTGGTCGCCAATGTATTAGTCGAGTCAGAAGGGCTGCGTTTTCAGGGAACCAGCTGGCTCTCTCCTGAAAACGACCTGGCCTACAGTGAGCTGCGCAATGAGGCCGGTGACATGCCGCGCCGCCTGCCTGGTGACACCCTGGTGATGATGTCAGGCAGCAACTTGCAGCAGTTCTGGCAGGGCTTTAGCAGCGGCAACACCTCACCGCCCTTTTTCCCCAATCCGCAAAATCTCAAAGCCGGGCTGCTCACCCAAACCGGCCTCGACCTGGACGAAGATATTATGCCGTGGGCCGCAGGCGAATTTGCGCTGGGCATCCTGCCCCCGGCGCAATCTGGTAGTGCGGCTCCCCCCGATTCGGCCACACCGGCTTTGCCCAACGCCGCTGATTCTACGCCAGGTAGTTCGCCCGATAGCGGCCCAGATAGCCCACCTGCCGAACCCGCCATCGCAAGTTCGCCGCTGCTGCTGCTGGTAAAAACCAACGACCGCCAGACGGCAGAGTCGGTATGGGCGCAGCTAGACGATGTGATGACCAGCCGCTATCGATATCAGGTAGAGACCGACGAGTTTGAAGGCGGATCGGTCACGAGGTGGATATCGCCTTTTCAGGGAGTGCAGTTTAGCCATGGCTGGTTGCCGGGCAATGTGGCTTTCTTTGCGGTAGGCAGTGGGGCGGCAGAGGCGATCGCCCCCACCCCCAAACGCTCTTTAGCTGATGCCCGGCTCTTTCAAACGCTCACAAGCGGCGCACCTACGCCCAACAACGGTCACTTCTATCTCAATTTGACCCAAATCAATACGCTGGAGGGCGTTTTCCCTCTACCGCAGCTATCACCTGACGGGGTTACCGCAGCTATCGAAGCGATTGGCCTGACCACGACCATCCAAGACCGGACGATGAACTACGACCTCTACGTTGAACTGGCGAAAGGGGCGAAATCCGATCCGCTCTGACCGCTGTAGCAGGCTGACGTCCCGTTTTGTTTAGGTAGCCCGAGGGAAATAGTCTGATAAACTCAAAGATGGACTTATAGAGATTTAAAGACTCTTTTAAGATCAGCTAGATTCGGCAGTTTGGAGGAATAAACACCCCGTGGAAACCACCCTCGGTTTAGAGATTATTGAAGTCGTTGAGCAGGCCGCTATTGCATCTGCTCGTTGGATGGGTAAAGGCGAAAAGGACATCGCTGATGAAGTAGCGGTAGAAGCGATGCGCGAGCGTATGAATAAAATTCATATGCGCGGCAAGATTGTCATCGGCGAAGGCGAACGCGACGACGCGCCCATGCTCTATATCGGTGAGGAAGTCGGCATTTGTACGCAGCCTGATGCCGATAAGGTCTGCACACCTGACGAGCTGATTGAAATTGATATTGCCGTAGACCCCTGCGAAGGCACCAACCTTTGCGCCTACGGACAGCCCGGCTCAATGGCAGTGCTCGCCATTTCTGAAAAAGGCGGCCTGTTCGCAGCGCCCGACTTTTACATGCGCAAGCTGGCAGCACCCCCGGCAGCCAAGGGCAAAGTAGACATCGACAAATCCCCAGCAGAAAACCTCAAGATTTTGGGTGAGTGCTTAGATCGCGGGGTCGATGAACTGGTGGTCATCGTGATGAAGCGCGAGCGGCACAATGAGCTGATTCAAGAAATTCGCGATGCCGGTGCGCGGGTGCGCCTGATTAGCGACGGCGATGTGTCAGCAGCCATTTCCTGCGGCTTTGAAGGGACTAACGTCCATGCGCTGATGGGCATTGGCGCGGCTCCAGAAGGCGTGATTTCAGCGGCGGCGATGCGCTGCTTGGGCGGTCACTTCCAAGGTCAGCTAATCTACGATCCGGCCATTGTTAAAACCGGTCTGATCGGTGAGAGCAAAGAAGCTAACCTGGAGCGTCTGGCCTCCATGGGAATTACCGATCCTGACAAGATTTACACGGCTGAAGAGCTGGCGAACGGTCAGAATGTTTTGTTTGCAGGCTGCGGAATCACGCCCGGCACGCTGATGAACGGCGTCCGCTTCTTTAACGGCGGCTATCGCACTCAGAGCTTGGTCATCTCTAGCCAGTCTAAGACGGCGCGATTTGTCGATACCATTCACATGGGCGGCAATCCTAAGCGGGTAAACCTGGTCTAGCACTGGGCTCAAGCTTAATTTGGGTTTGTTGAGAGGAGGTGCTGGATACGATGCCTGCACCTCCTTTTTGTCGTGCCATTGCTTGACAACACCAGTCATGGCGCTACCGCTATTTCTTAAATCTCTTAAAATAGAGTTTTGTTGAGTTTTCTTGAGATGGCCCTTGATTGTTTAATACTTTAAAGAGCGCGCACTGATTTGCTGCGCCACTGTACTTTAGAAGACTCTTCATAACAGATTTCTAGGAAGCATAGATGAATATTGCTGTCATTGGGCTCAGTCATCAGACTGCGCCAGTTGAAGTCCGAGAGAAGCTGAGCATCCCTTCGGCTCAGGTCGCTGATGCGATCGCCCATCTTGGCGGCTCGCCCACCATCGAAGAAGTTTCTATCCTCAGCACCTGCAACCGTCTGGAAATTCACATTGTCGCTACCGAAACCGAAACCGGCGTCCGCGATGTGATCCGGTTTCTCTCAGAGCATAGCGGCATTGGTTCAGCTAACTTGCGGCCCCATCTGTTCGTGCTGCTTCAGCAAGATGCGGTAATGCACCTGATGCGAGTCTCTAGCGGCCTGGACAGCTTGGTGCTGGGAGAAGGGCAAATTCTCTCACAGGTAAAGCACGCCCATAGCCTGGGCCAGCAGCACAAAGGCGTAGGCCGCATTCTCAACCGGCTGCTCAAAGACGCGATTAAGGCCGGTAAGCGGGTGCGCACCGAAACCAGCATTGGCACAGGTGCAGTTTCTATTAGCTCGGCGGCTGCCGAACTCGCTCTGATGAAGGTCGAAAACTTTACCGACTGTCACATTGCTATTTTGGGGGCGGGTAAGATGGCCCGGCTGCTGGTACAGCACCTGATCTCCAAGCGAGCCGACCGAATTACGATTCTCAACCGGACGATCAACCGGGCCAATGATCTGGCCGCTCAGTTTGGCGATGTGGAGATTAAGACTGGCACGCTCGATGCCATGCTAGAAACGGTAGTCGCGGCTGATGTGGTCTTCACCTGCACCTCTTCGGCGGAGCCGATTTTGCACCGAGAAAATCTGGAGCCGGTTTGCTCGGGCAAGCAGCTGATGGTATTTGACATTGCCGTGCCGCGAAATGTGCATAGTAATATCAATGAAATTGAGTCGGTATTTGCCTTCAATGTGGATGACCTCAAGGCAGTGGTGGCCCAAAACCAGGAGAGCCGCCGCCAGATGGCGCTAGAAGCAGAGGCGCTGCTCGATGAAGAAGTAGAGGCGTTTATGGACTGGCTGCGATCGCTCGACACCGTCCCCACCAT
>JBBSNR010000208.1:0-5756 GCA_038260635.1 Phormidesmidales cyanobacterium | reverse complement strand
TGCGCGATTTGCTGTTGAGATCAAGTTGGACTCTGAAATGCGCTTGGGACAGGGTGTGACTGACCAACTGGGACAGCAAAATTTGAGGCTACTTAGCAGCACCTTTGAAGCTGTAATAGGCGCTTACTACTTAGATAATGATCGAAACATTGAGATTTTACGCCCTCTCATTGTAGAGCTGTTCGACGCTGTCCCTCAAGATATTTTTGTCGAGCGTTCCAACAAAGATTCAAAAACGCAGCTTCAAGAATTAGTGCAGGCTGACGATACTTTGTCATCGCTGGAGTACGTGACAGAGAGAATGGGTGGAGAAGATCATTCGCCAAAGTTCGTCTCTAGAGTTTGCATAGATGGTCAGCTCTATGGTGAAGGGAAAGGGGGTAGCAAACAAGTGGCAGAAAAAGCGGCGGCTGGCGATGCTTTGAGCCGATTAAAACAACATCTCTGAAGGGGAAGTGAGTGGGTTGCCTAAGTGACCAACATCTTAAAGGTGGGTTCTCCGAGGCAGGTGGCGATAGCAAATTTCGCGCCGATAGCGGGGAATTGCTGTAAAAATAGCGATTCCCAAAACTATTTCGACTTTGAACACAATCGATCAGGAAGGGTGAGCAGGACAGAACGACGATCAGCCAGGAGTCTAACGGACTCCCCGCTCCGCCCTCAGTTTTATTCAAGCCAACTGTAACTGTCGTGCTCATTCATACAGAGCACTCACAAGCAGATGGCTTAGTCCTAAACGATTCTTTAGTCATCAGACTCTAGCGAGCGGTTTTCGAGGCCAGGTAGTACGCTCTTGACGTTACCAGGATAAATTTCACCCATTTCGCCCACTGCATCTGCTGACTCTTTGGCAATCCGCTTCACTTGCTTACCGGGTTGGCCCTGCAATTCTCTATTTTCAGACGACCACTGACCAGCGGTTACAGGGCGACCACTTTCACCCCGCTCAATCAGGTCGTTTAGCATGGACTTAGTGCTGGCGTTCAGGCTAGAGTTATCTACGCTGGTGGTCAGCAAGAACAGTCCTACAAAGGCGATCGCCACAAACCGCTGTGCGTTTAAGGTGACCCACACTTTGGCAATAGGCTGTGCTACAAAGCTGAACATACGGGTAAATAGCTTTATCATAAATTCTCCATTCATTAACTCGGACAGACTGCATAGTATTTGCGCAGACCGCTGCTGTTCTTCTAGCAAAAGAGAGAAGTTACTAGCTCAAATGACATAGATAAGGCTACCAGCAATATCTGCCAGTGTACAAACGCCTATTCGTAGAAAAGAAAGAAAAGCAAGGCGCAGCTGGAATTGACCAACAACAATTGTCGCTGTTGCTATCGCTTAATCTGATCGCGCAAATCAGCCAGGTCTGTATACGAATCGGCCAGGTCGATCAGGCTGTCGCTGGTCATTGACTGTAAGCTGACTACTTCAATCGAGACGCCGCGCTGAGAGAGTACCTGGAGCGCATAGGCCAGGTTGCCATCGCCGCCCAATATGGTCAGAGTAGAGCAGTGTTCGGCAACGCGAATCATGTCTACAGCCATCTCGACGTGCATGTTGGCTTTGCGAGAGCCGTCGGGCATGTGGGTGAGTTCTTTGCTGACCACGCGGTGACCGTGTCGGTTGAGCCAGAGCAAAAAGCCGCGCTGCTTTTCGTTTTGCGGATCGACGCCGGTGTAGAAATAGGCGCGCAGCAGTCTGCGTCCGCGCACCAGAGAGGATAGTAGCCGCCGATAATCTACTTCTATGTTGAGATGAGAGGCGGCGTAGAAGAGGTTGGAGCCATCGATGAAAATGGCAATGCGATCGCCACTCTGATCGGTGGGCTGATAGGTCGGTACAAAATCGGGCGCACGATTGGACAGGTTTTTGGCGCTCGAAGATTTGATAGTGGGAGCGCGGCCAGCAGCAGCGGCTTTTTTTAGGGTTGAGCGAGCAGCAGCTCCGTCAGCGCCATCAGACTGATTGTCAGATTGATTACTAGACTGATTGTCAGATTGATTGCCAGACTGGCTTGAAGAATTTGCAGCGCCATCTAGAGCAGGGCGATCGCGCTCACGGCTTGACTGGGCAGCGCTGGCATCGGCAGCGGATGGCGCGTTTGCGCTAGAGTCAGCATCAGTACTCACATCGGTACTGTCACGAACCGTTTCAGCCGACTGAGGCGAGGCTGCGCTGTTGGCTAAGGCGTTGACTTTTTTCATAGAAGATTGAGGAGCCATGGGCTTTTTAGCCGAATTGGAGTCAGGGAGCTGCAATTGGTGTTATGGACATATCAAAATGTTGCGAACTTTAACATGCTAAAGGGTGCAAGCCCTTCTGAGCCGGATCACAGCAAATCATTTAATGAATGAGCCAGAGAATATAGACTAGCGCTAGCGGGCCGCAGGCAATGAGACGATTTACACAGCTTTTTAAGGCCGTAGATGCCACTACCTCTACTAACGAAAAGGTCAAGGTCTTGCAGCAGTACTTTCAAAGTGAGCTGCCTGCCAATGCGGTGTGGGCGCTCTATTTGCTGCTGGGCAAAACTCGCAGGCGGCTGATTACCTCCCGCACGCTGCGAGATATTTTTTTACAGATTTCAGATATTCCAGCCTGGCTGTTTGAAGAAAGCTATGCTCATGTGGGCGACTCGGCTGAAACCATCGCCCTGCTGCTGCGCGATACGCCTATTATACCTACTGGCGTTTCCTCAGCTGATAGCCAAACGCCCTTGCATGTGTGGATGGAAGAGGTCATTCCGCAGGTGCAGCGGCTCAAAGGAAATGACGAGCAGATTAAAAATTTGGTCATAGATTGGTGGGCCAATCTAGCGGGCGATGAGATTTTTGTGCTGAATAAGGTGCTGACCGGCGCTTTTCGCGTCGGGGTGAGCAGCAAGCTAGTAATCAAGGCGCTAGCTGCCGAATACGGCCTGACAGAGGCTGTTTTATCCCACAGGCTGATGGGCGACATTGAGCCGACCGCCGCTTTTTACGCCGCTTTGATCGATCCTGATGACGCTGACACCAGCCCAAGTCAGCCCTATCCTTTCTTTTTGGCCTCGCCGATTGATGTGGATAAATTTGCGGCTGAGCTGACTGAAGAGGCCGATCAGTGGCAGGCGGAGTGGAAGTGGGACGGCATTCGCGCTCAGCTGATTCACCGGGCGGAGCAGGTGTTTATCTGGTCGCGGGGCGAAGATTTGATCACCTATCAGTTTCCTGAATTTGAAGCGGCTGTGGCCAATCTGCCGGAAGGCACCGTACTGGATGGTGAGATTGTCTGCTGGGAGGAGGATCGCCCGCTCGATTTTAACTATCTGCAAAAGCGCCTGGGCCGTAAGCGGGTGACTAAAAAGCTAATGGCCGACAATCCGGTGCACTTTTTAGCCTATGACTTGCTAGAGCAGGCCGGGGAAGATATCCGAGCAGAGTCTTTGCGATCGCGCCGCACCGCCCTGACTGAGCTGATCGATAGCCATCCCAGTGAATACATCAGTACCGCTGAACCGCTGCCTTTTGACAGCTTTGACGATTTGCAAAAGTGGCGATCGCAGTCGCGAGAATATGGCGCAGAAGGCTTGATGCTCAAAGCTTTGGACAGTCCTTACTTAGTGGGACGCAAGCGCGGCTACTGGTGGAAGCACAAGGTCGATCCGATGACGCTGGATGCGGTGCTGCTCTACGCCCAAGCGGGCACCGGCAAACGAGCCAATCTCTTTACTGACTACACCTTTGCCCTGTGGCAAGGCGATGCGCTGGTCCCTTTTACCAAAGCCTACTCGGGCTTAGACAACGCTGAGATTGAAAAGCTCGACCGCTGGATTCGTCGCCACACGCTCGAAAAATTTGGGCCGGTGCGTTCGGTTGAACCCCTCCTCGTCTTTGAAATCGGCTTTGAGGGCATTGCCGAATCGAAGCGACATAAGTCGGGGATCGCCGTGCGGTTTCCTCGCATTTTGCGCTGGCGGGATGACAAACCAGTGAAAGAAGCCGATACGCTGGAGAGTGCGATCGCTTTACTCAATGCATACCGATTCAACGCATATCAACACTGACGCGCTCATCTAGCTGGCGATCGCGCGAGGGCTTGAACAGCTGACAAACCCAGTCGCCCGTTCTGTCGGTCAAAAAAGGAATGACGCTGCCGTTACTGGCCAGCGTGCGGGTGCGATCGCGGCAGTTGTATATTTCCAGCGGCTGCTTCACCCCGTCAATGCTCACCACCGTCCGATATTCCCAGTAATGCTGTGCGCTGCGACGAAGGCTCACAGCGCAGATCTGATGGCCGTTAAACAAATGACAAGCGGTTGGAACGCTCGTCGCCCCACAGCCGGCAATTCCGCCAATTAACAGCAGGCAAAGCAGCGCCGCCCCGACCCGCAAAAATCGACGAAAAAACCAGCTATACATCTTTAAAAATCGTGTACAAAGTATGTAGATTCTACCGCTTCCTAGAACCTGATTATTTGGCCGGTTCGCTCATCCCAAGGACTTAGTCAATGTGAACTCTCAGCTATCTCATTCCGCCGCCTGCTGTCTGGGCCGCTGTGCCGTAGTTCTGGCCTTTACCACAGCACTCACTGGCTGTATGCCCTCATCTCCTTCTAGCCGCACTGAGCCGCCCGATAGCCCTGTTAGCCTGACAGTCTCCGCTGCTGCTAGCCTGCAAAATGCGCTCAGCGCCATTGATCCGCTGTTTGAGCAGAATCATCCAGACATCAAAGTGTCTTATAACTCGGGGGGATCAGGCACGCTGCAACGGCAGATTGAACAGGGCGCACCGGCTGACATTTTTTTTTCGGCCAGCCCGCTACAAATGGATGCCCTAGCTGAAAAAGGACTGATTCGCTCCGACTCTCGCCAGGATCTGCTGAGCAATCAGCTCGTACTAATCGCGCCGCTAGCCAGCGCTCTCGCCCAGTTTGAAGATCTCCGCCCGGAGTCATCTGCCGAGCAGCCCTTGCCAAAGATTGCCGTGGGTGAATTTAACAGCGTCCCGGCAGGTCAGTACGCTCAGGCAACGCTGACCGACTTGAAACTGCTGCCTCAGCTCATGCCTCAACTGGTTTTCTTTAGCAATGTGCGGGGCGTTTTAGCTGCTGTAGAAAGCGGTAATGCGGGCGCTGGCCTGGTGTACCAAACCGATGCTCAGCTGTCAGATCAGGTAAAGGTGGTGGCGATCGCGCCCCCAGCCTCTCACCCTCCCATCCTCTACCCCATTGCCATCTTGCAGCGCAGCGAGCATCCCGAGGCCGCCCAGCAGTACATCGACTTTCTCACCACACCCGCCGCCGATAGAGTCTTTCAGCAGTTTGGCTTTATCACCCTGCCTCAGTAGCGCACGCTAGAGTAAACCCAAACGCCGCTGGCTCGCTTTTCTGGCCTGCTTTTAAGCCCTCAATGCCTCTTTTCATTTCGCTAAAAGTTGCGCTAGTCGCTACGCTTATCACCTTTATGCTGGGCGTGCCAGTGGCCTACTTCATGGCTCACTATCGAGGGCGCGGCCAAACGCTGATCGACAGTCTGCTGCTGCTACCGCTGGTGCTGCCGCCAACCGTAATTGGGTTTTTGCTGCTGTGGCTATTGGGCAATCAGGGACCGCTGCGCCTGCTGCCCGATAAATGGGGATTCCCCAACATTGTCTTCACCTGGTGGGCGGCGGTGATTACAGCCGTGGTAGTCGCCTTGCCGCTCATGTACCGCACTGGCCGCGCCGCCTTCAGCCAAATCGACCCGCAGCTGCCCAAAGTCGCACGCACCCTGGGCGCT
>JBBSNR010000207.1:0-5757 GCA_038260635.1 Phormidesmidales cyanobacterium | reverse complement strand
CATCACTACTGCCTCAACTTCGCCAAAGCCTTGGAGTAGACGTTTCTTACCCGGAATGCGAAACCGGCCTGAAGCCATCAGCCGAGTTTCGACCCGGTGAACAATGCGACAAACTGTCGATTCTGAGACGCCCCAGTCTGTGGCGATGTGAAAGTAGGTGCGATATTCCCGCCAATATTCGAGGGCAACCAGGATTTGGTCCTTAATCGATAACTGGGCAGGACGTCCAGGATAGCGAGACAAAGGGGCTTGTAGTCCGGTGACCATGCGCTTGAAGGTCGCTCGTTGGACGCCGAATCGGCGCTTGAACTGGCGGTCGCTCAGGGTTTCGGTGGTTTCGTGGTTCATCGGCCTATGTGGGCAGCAGTGAACCAAAGCCTATCAGGCTACCATGAAATCTATTATGCAAGAGGTCTATTAGGTAAGCGTGTAGCTTAAGTGTTAGTGGTTAGGACTCGCCTGCTCTGCCATTTCATTTCACCTGAGTATGTACAAATGTGCATATAATAGAGACATGGCATACCAGTGGGACAACGACAAAGCTGCCGCTAATCTCAAAAAGCATGGCATCGACTTTGCCGATGCGGTGTCTGTCTTTGCCGACGATTTGTCAGTGACAGTCAGCGATGAGCGGTTTGACGAAGAGCGGTTCGTCACCATCGGTGTTGATGCGTTCGGTCGAATTCTAGTGGTAGTGCATACGTGGCGCGACAGCGAGATTCGATTAATTTCAGCTCGCAAAGCAACGCGACCAGAACGAACTCAATATGAAGAGGAATAAACAATGGACGAAGAATACGATTTCAGTAAAGGAAAGCGGGGAGCGATTGATCCGACACCTGCCGGGAAAACCCGTATTACGATTCGGTTGGACGATGAGATCTTGACCTGGTTTCGAGAGCAAGTTCATGCAGCCGGAGGCGGTAACTATCAAAGCTCGATTAACGAAGCCTTACAACAGCATATTCAGCAAAAACGCGAACCATTAGAATCAACGCTGCGAAAAGTGTTACGAGAAGAGTTAGAACGAGTCAAAAAGTAAAGAAGCAGCGTTGCGACGAAGGGGAGAACTAAATCATCGTTAGAGTACCAGGCAGAATTTGTTACTTCGTTTATGTTGGGTGTGTCGTTGTTCGATTTGACCACTAGGCTCAGGAGTGATTTTCGTATCGACGTTTGTAAAGGGGGAATGGGAATGCCTATTGAAATAGGAATCTGGCGGCTGGATGAAAAACCCGAAAAGGTTGCGATGTCTGCGATTGATTCTGAGACAATGCTAGAGGATGCACTTGCGCATGATATCTCCATATTGTCTGACCAGTTGATGTTGATTGGTCGACAGGTTTCGACTTCCTACGGCAAATTCATTGATATGTTAGCAATGGACATGTTTGGAAACTTGTCTATCATTGAGCTGAAGAAGAATCGTACCCCCCGTGAAGTAGTAGCACAACTGCTCGACTATGCTTCCTGGGCTCAACCTCTCTCTCACGAAGAAATCTCAACCATTTATTCGGATAAAAACGTCGGCAAAAAGTTAGAAGAAGGCTTCGACGACTCTTTCGGCATGAGTCTTCCTGAGCAAATCAATCAGCAGCATGAACTGATCGTAGTCGCATCAGAGCTTGATACCAGTACAGAGAGAATTATTAACTACTTAACTGACAGCTATGGTGTACCGATTAATGCTGTCTTTTTTCGATTCTTCCGGGATGGTGATCGCAATTACCTAGCGCGAACTTGGCTAATTGAACCTGAAGAGGCTGAACGCAAGGTAAGCAAGTCAACAACGAGAAAAGGCAGCGAGGCTTGGAACGGACGAGATTTTTATATCAGTCTTGGCGAAGGTGAACGTCGAAGCTGGGATGATTGCCAGAAATATGGTTTTGTATCAGGCGGTGATGGTAGATGGCATAGCGGAACACTCAAGTTGCTATTCCCAGGTTCCCGTATCTTTGTCAATATCCCGAAAACCGGCTATGTCGGGATTGGTCAGGTAAAAGACAACGCTGTTCCTATTAAAGACTTTAAGGTACTACTTAATAATAAAGAGGTACCAATACTAAGCACGCCACTCATAGCACCCAATATGAATCAGAATGCTGACGATCCAGATTTATGTGAGTATCTTGTTCGCGTTGAGTGGATCAAGGCAGTTCCTAAAGATAAAGCGTATTGGGAAAAGGGGCTCTTTGCAAGCCAGCATACAGCGTGCCGAATGAGGAATAGCTTTACGATTGAAAAGCTGTCTCAGCACTTTGGATTGGATGATTAATCCGTCGGTCAACAACCTCAATGAAACCGATTAACCAAGTCTACTTGATATAAAGAAAAGATTTCAAGAGCCGCTGGCTAAGAACGCTAGACAATGTTCTCTACTGCCGGGTAAACGAGGAATTGTTCTCCCGCAGCCGTTAGACCGCTGTTCGGGTGAGAGAGTTCAGCCGAGGATTGGTGCCAGTGGTTAGTGATAACTTGAGCGACTGTAGCAGCGTGCTGAAAGTGGAAGAAGTGATTGCCCTCGGGACACAGCCATAGGCGGAATGAGGCGTTATGGTTGGCGCGATCGCACAATCTCTCTTGCAGAGAATCGCTCGAGTCTATTACATCGCTCCACAGCGCTTGCTTTTGAGTGCCGATGATCGCATCGTTCTCGCCGTTGCACACTAGCAGCGGCACATCTACGCCGCCTGCTGGAATTTTCGTATGGTGAGCGAGAGAATGCAGAGTCAGATTGCTATCAAGGTCTTTTGCCAATAGCTGCATGAGGGCTTTGGCAAATCGGATCGGCTGCGAACCGAATAGTAGCCGGGTCATCTGCGCCAGGATGATTTCGCGACTGCAAGGCAAAAGCTGCCTGAGCGCGTAGTAATGAGCCTGCCAGTTGACAGCGGGCATTGCCCCGACTGACAGCAAAGTCAGCGAAGCCACGTGCTGAGGATAGCGGCGAGCGTACAGCAGCCCAACCACGCCGCTGACCCCATGCCCAACCAAATGCACCTGGTATTTGCTGCCTTGCCCCGAGCTTTTCTCCAGCGCAGCCCGCGCGCTTACATACTCGTGCAGAGCTGCTACAACTGACTCAATGCAGCAGGGCTCATCCACCGTTTGGTAATATTCCCAACGGCGAATTGGGGCGGCTTTTACAAGCTGCGACAGCAGCCGCTGGTCAAAACATTTCAGGTGCGGACTGACTGATAGCCACAGCACGTCAACTTCTTGCTTCATGAGTTTTGCTGGCCTCGCTATTGACGATTAATCTCAATAATGGATTGAACTGAGTATATCGTAATCTGTAGTATAGTCTTGGCTAATAAGAAGATTTCTCAATAAAAAGGAGCGAGGTAGGCCAGACTCCTTGCCGTGCCATGCAATGGAGTAAAAATGCCGTTTGAATGCTTCAAGTGTGCCAGCGATCGCCTGCCATCAGCCGCAAAGAATCTCCTCTCCCAATCTCAGCAATCATTCTTAACTGTAGAATTGAGATAGAGCACTTTGCACCCTCCAAACCTGATTGGGGAGTAGGACATATGCTCTAAGGCAGGTAGGTAGCCTTAGATTGGCAAGATGGAGCGCTGGCAGGCGGGGCAAACTGCATGAATAGAGAGCTGACAGTCGAGTAGCTGATAGCCCGACTTTTCGGCTGTTTTAGCACCGACCTTTAAGACTGAGTCGTTTTTGAACTCAATTGTTTTGTTGCACCGCACGCAGATCAGATGATGGTGGTGATGCGGCGAAGGCTGGTTGATCTCGTATCGCTTTTGATCTTCGGCTAGTTCGAGTTCTCGCAAGATGCCCATCCGGGCCATCAGCTTGAGATTGCGATAAATGGTGGAAAGACCGATTGGTTCTCCCTCTTCTTTCAGCAGCTCGCAGAGGTCTTCTGCGCTCAGGTGTCTGCCTTCGGAGATATTTTGAAAGGTGCTTAAAATGGTTTCACGCTGAGGGGTCATGCGCCAGCCGCGCTCGTGTAGCTCCGCTTTTAAGGCGGCTGGTGTGTAAGCGACCATGACCTTTCCTCTGCTTTGCAATCAATAAGATTTAACTAATGAGAATGATAGCGAATCTGCGGGCTGTTTGCAACAGTCACCGCTTATTGAGAAATATATCTAAGAAGTATTTACGGAAGCGCTGTGCCACCAACTCTATCAGTTGGTTCTGCGGGTGCTTTAAACTACTAAATAGTAAAGAACTTGATTAAACCGCTTCTAATCCCACTGGAATATGCCCCGCTTACACCCCGCTCCGTCTGCTCACGCTAGGTCTTATTCGCTGCGGGTAGGGTCTCGGGTAGCCGCATGGTTCACAAAACCGAATGGTTGGGCGATCGCCACCTGGATAACAGCGGCGCTAGTCTTTTTACCGGTGCTAGTGGTTGCGGGCAGCGTTTTTGCCGATGTTGGCGAGGTTTGGGCGCACCTGGCAGATACTGTACTGGCGCAATATGTTACCAATTCGCTGATTTTGATGGTCGGGGTGGCCGCAGGTACGCTGGTGATTGGCGTGGGTACGGCCTGGCTGGTAACCATGTGTCAGTTTGTAGGGGTGCGCATTTTTGAGTGGGCGTTGCTGCTGCCGTTGGCCGCGCCTGCCTATTTGCTGGCCTATACCTATACTGACTGGCTGGAGTACTACGGACCGGTGCAGGCTGGCCTGCGCACGCTGTTTGGCTGGGAGAGTGCGACCGACTACTGGTTTCCCCATGTGCGCTCTATTGGCGGGGCGATCGCCCTCTTCACCCTCACCCTTTATCCCTATGTATATATGCTGGCGCGGGTCGCTTTTTTAGAGCAGTCTGTCTGTACCTTAGAGGCAAGTCGCTCTCTGGGCTGTGGCCCCTGGCGCAGCTTTATAAAAGTCGCGGTGCCCTTGGCCCGGCCTGCCATTATCGCCGGGCTTTCACTAGCGCTGATGGAAACGCTCAATGACTTTGGGACGGTGCAGTATTTTAGCGTGCCAACTTTTACCACCGGGATTTACCGCACCTGGTTTGGCATGGGTGAGCGAGTGGCGGCGGCGCAGCTGTCGGCGATGCTGATGCTGTTTATTTTGGCGCTGATTTTACTAGAGCGCTGGTCGCGGCGGCAGGCCCAATACTATCAGGCCAACAACAGCGCGCAGACGCCGACCGCCTATCGGCTGCGCGGGTGGCGTGGGGGCTTAGCGGTGCTGGCCTGCTTGCTGCCGATTAGTCTAGGGCTGCTGGTGCCGGGCTATCTACTGGTGCGGATGGTAAAAGATAATTGGGAGGGCGCGCTAGGCAACCGATTTGCAGAACTGGCAACGAATAGTCTGACGCTATCGGGGGTGACAGCGGCGATCGCACTCGTCCTATCGCTGGTGTTGGCCTACGGACAGCGGCTCGATGGCAGTCGCCCGATTCGCCTGGGCGTGAGGCTGGCGGCGATGGGCTATGGTATTCCGGGCGCGGTGATTGCCGTGGGCATTTTGATTCCGGTGACGCGCCTGGACAATATTATTGCGGCCTGGTCAGCAACTGCTTTTGGGCGATCGCCAGGGCTGCTACTCAGCGGCACCGTTATCGCCCTGGTGTTTGCGTACCTGGTGAGGTTTTTAGCGGTTTCTCTCGGCTCGGTCGAATCGGGTCTGGCCAAAATTCGCCCTAATTTAGACGATGCTGCCCGCAGCCTGGGCTATTCGCCTGGTAAAACCCTGGCTAAAGTGCACGCCCCGCTGATGACTAGCAGTCTGCTGACGGCGGTGATGCTGGTGTTTGTCGATGTGATGAAAGAGCTG
>JBBSNR010000206.1:0-5768 GCA_038260635.1 Phormidesmidales cyanobacterium | reverse complement strand
CGGATTAACTATGGGTTTACGCTGTGGTTTTATCCGATTGTGGTGGCGGTGCTGATGTGGGGGCCGCAGACACGCGATCAAAATTTTGCGCTGAACTTTTTTTGGGCCTGGTGGTGGCCGCTGATTTTGCTGAGCTTTCCCTTTGTGGGGCGGCTGTGGTGTGCGGTTTGCCCGTTTATGATCTATGGCGAAGTGGCTCAGTTCTTGTCGCTCAAAGTTTGGCCGCGTCAGCTACAGGGCTGGCCTCGGCAGTGGGCGGAGCGGTGGGGCGGATGGCTTATCTACGGCGGCTTTGCGGCGATTTTGCTGTGGGAGGAGCTGTGGAATTTGGAGAATACGGCCTATCTCTCGGGCTGGCTGCTGATTATTATCACGGCGGGGGCGGTGGTGTGCTCAGTGCTGTTTGAGCGGCGGTTTTGGTGCCGCTATCTCTGCCCGATTGGGGGGATGAACGGCCTGTTTGCCAAGCTTTCGATGGTGGAACTGCGGGCGCAGCAGGGGATTTGTTCGGCGAGCTGTAATACCTATCACTGCTATAAGGGTGGACCAGCGGAAGGGGAAGGTCAGGAGACGAACGGCTGTCCGGTGTATTCGCATCCAGCACAGCTGACGGATAATCGTAACTGTGTGCTCTGTATGACCTGCTTGAAGGCCTGTCCGCATCAGTCGGTGGAGCTGAACCTGAGGCCGCCGGGAATTGGGCTATGGACGAATCATGCGACCAGCGGCTACGAGGTGGCGCTGCTGCTGCTGCTGTTAGGCGCGGTGTTTTTGCATCGGCTGCCAGCCCTGACGACTTTGTTCTTAGGAGATGCTCAGCTGTTAGACAGTTGGGGAGGACATGCGATCGCGTCCATCATTGCCTTGTTTTTACCGGGGGGGGTGATGTGGGGGGTGGATTGGGGGCGATCGCAGCTTCAGGGCACCGGCGCGACTCGCACTTTTTTAGAACTGGCCTATGGCTACCTGCCGCTGCTGTTATTTGCTAGTCTGGCTCACTATCTGCTGCTCGGGCTCTCAGAAGCAGGGCAGATTGTGCCGGTATTTTGGGCCACTTGGGGCCTGCCTGTGGCAGGCGGTAGCATTGCTGCACATCCGGCGGTAATTGCCTTTTTGCAGGGCGTTGCCTTAATCTGCGGCGCTTTTCTCAGCATTCTTCTCACCCAAAAAATAGGCCGTCAGTCCTGGCTGAAGCTGATGCCACAACACGGAATAACACTGGGGTTCACGGTTCTCCTCTGGCAGCTGATTGTCTGAAGAGAAAAAGTCCGTCAGGCTGACAGTATCTCATCAGCCGTTAGCGCCCACTCAGTAAAACTAGGAGACTTGACAACCTCATCTCCGACAAAAACGGTTGCTTCGTAGCCGCTTTCAGTTAGAAACAGCACTGTTATTTCACCTTTGGAGGGATCGACAATCCAATATTCTGGAATCTCTCTCCATTCGTACTGATTGCGTTTATCGATATAGTCTCGTTTGTTGTTGTCTGGTCCAGGGCTGACCACTTCGACTACTAACATGGGTGGAGCCATCTCCAAGCGAATGGCTGACTGCCCAGATGCTCTCAACTGCTCCGGGTGCTCAGGCCGCAGTACGGTAATATCTGGAAATCGATTCTTGGGCTGTCCCGGCATTTCGAGTGCCAGCTGATGAGTCCGTACTCGCCGAAATCCGACCAGATCTGAGAGAGCCCGATCCATCGCTCGGGCAATCACTACGTTCCCATCGGATTCGGGCGGCATTTCGATGAGTTCCCCATAGGTCAGTTCATAGCGACCTTCGCTGTCTTGCGCGTGGGCAAGGTAGTCGTCAAAAGTCTTTAGCTCGGGTTTGGCCTGCACCATGACATGAACCTCTCAATAGCTGCTGGTATGGCTACTGCTGTTAGTGTAACGGTCAGGGTTCGGTCTCAGCTTCGGGGCTTTGAGTCGGTACCTGAATGCTGTTCACCTGGCAGCAGTCTAGAAGCGGTGCGGCGGTGAGATCGGTGAGGTCGAGGGCGCTGAGGAAGGTGGCCCAGTCTTGGGCGATCGCTTCGTCTTCAGGGTAGGCAATACGCAGGGTGGCTAGCTCGGTGAGGGCGTCTTGCAGGTAGCCGGAATTGGCGTAAAGGGCGGCTTGGCTGCGGTCATCGGCCTGATCTAGGGCATGGCCCAGCGTAGGGTCAGCGGCGCGGCGCTCTACCCAGCCGTCTACTCGGGTGCGATCGCTCTCATCACAGTCCAAAATTAAAAACCAGTGATAGTCGGCGTCGGGTTCTAAATTGAGTGGCATCGGTACGCTGACAATGCCGCTGCTGTCAGTTTGGCCAACTAGCTGCCCCTGGTAGAGCAGATTATCCTGGCTGTCCTTGACGATAAATTCGGCAGCGGTGTCGTCAGTCAAAGGCTCCGGCAGGTAAAACCACAGCGTGGGCTGGGCTTGAGTGGTAAGCGCACCCACAGACTGGTCAATGCTCTGGACGCCGAGTTCTTCAACAACCTGGCTGCTGGCGTAGGCGATCGCCGTCAGTGGAATATCGGCCTGGCAGCTGCCCCGAGAACCGCCGCCTCGCCGCCGATCACCCGGACGCCCCGGATTTTCTAGCGTGTCTGGGTTGAACTGGATGGGGAGAGCAGGTAGGGTTTGGGCGACAGCAGGCGGCAGGTGTAGAGCCAATACCGTTGCTGAGAGGGCGCTCAGGGCAAATGTCAGGGAGAGAGGGTTGTTCATAGCCATATTCTGAGCCTATCTTCTGGGGTTTTTGCGGTTTTGAAGTTTTGGCAGTGTCGCCTGTCAGCCAGGAGGTCAATCGCTTTCTTTTTGAGCTGCTTTTTGGGTGCGATCGCTAACAGCGAGGCCAGTACAGGCGGTGAGGCTAGCGGCAGGGAGAGCTAGCGCACTCGGTACCCAGGGCACCCAGATCGCGGCGCGTACTAGCCATAGCCAGCAGGCCAACAGCAGCACTCCTTCTGCGAGCAGCAACCGGAGCCAAAGCCGCCAGCTGCCAGCGCCAGACCTTGTCCTAAAGGAGTACGCGCCAATTAAGCCACCGAGGATGATCCAGCTAACGACCCAACTAATCTCCTGCCATTCAGACCAGCTGTTGAGCAGCGGGCGATCATCAATAGCCGCGCTCAGCAGCTGGCTGACCATTTGAGCCTGGAGAAATACTCCTGGCGTCTGGCCGTCTATAGAGGGAATTACGGTGTAAGGGGTAATCCACCGATCAGCAGCGCCATACTCTAGATCGGTGGTGCCGATGAGAACAATCCGACCGGCCACGCTGTCTTGCAGCTGAGCGGGGTCTTGGGCCAATACTTCAGAAACGGTCATGCAGTCGGCTGGCGTTTCTTTGATGTTGCCGCAGTTGGTTTGCGTGGGGTCTCTCAATATGCGGTAGTTGAGCAAAAGCTGATAGCCCTCTACGTTTAAATGGTGGTAACCGCCAAATGCGGTCTGCGTGATCTCGGGCAGCGCCATGTCATCCGGGTAGTTTTTTTCTCTCAAGTAACGGAAAGCTAAGACGGTGCTGAAGGTATTGAAAGCTCTGCAAGGAGAGTTGGGGGGCGGCCCTAGCTGCATCAGATGACGGCGTAAGACATCGCCGCTATTGGCATCAGAAACAAAGTCGCTAGCCCCGAGTCGGCCAGGGTCAGTAATTTCGGGTGGCGGGGCGACATCAACGGTATCTGTTGTATTGTCTGTGACTTTGCAGATGGCGATCAGGTTATCGGTGTCTTTTAGCCGCTGAGCCAGGGCAGGCGTTTGGGCGGACTGAGCGCGGTAGATATCGAGCCCGATGAGCTGAGGGTCTAGCGGCGTCAGTTTGTCGAGAAGCGCCAGTAGAGTCTCTTCTGAGAGAGAGCTGTTGCCAGTGGCATTAGGGCGCGCTTGGATGTCGCTTTGGGTGTTGGTGATGATCAGCAGCCGCCTGTCTACCACTTCGGTAGGCCGATGGCGGAGGAGTTGGTCATAGGCTTTGAGTTCTAGCGGTTCTAGTACGCCGAGCTGACGACCGAAAAGAAGGGCGGTAGCGAGGATGATGCCGGAGCCGATGCCGACTTTTAGACGGTGTTTGGAGGTGGGGGATGCTGGGCGGGATGAGGAAAGAGAGGGAGAGGGGGAGAGGAAGGGGGCGATCGCGCCTCGGTCTACGCTCTGCTCTGGACTGGGTCTGCCCTGCAATGAAAGCCAGGTGGGTGGGGTCTCGGCCAGGTTTTGGACGATGACGGGGAGCCAGGTGGCGCAGGGAAAGCGGGCTTCTAAGCCCTGGAGTTTTTCTCTGGCTTCGCGAACGGCTGTGTAAAAAGGAGTGCCCGCTGAGAAAGACTCTAGAAAGCCCTGAAGAAAGGCATGAGCGACCTGGTCGGGCACCGGTTCGCGCATGACCAGCACCTGCGGAATGTGCAGGTCGGCTAAGTCGGCGGCGAGTCCCAGGCCGTCGCAAGAGTTGAAAATAGCGGTGTTGAGGCCGCGTTCGATGGCTTTTTTGAGGGCGTGCTTGAGCTGGGGAATAGTGAGCTTGTCGGTGGCGTTGAGCGAGATTTCGCCGTTGCCTTCTTCGCACTCTGGGCCACTGTCTGGGCGACTGTTGCTGTGGCCTGCAAAGAACAAGATATCCCAGCCGCTGGCATCCCAGAGACGTTGGTTAAACACCTCTCGGCTGGGCTCAGTGAGAAAGTGAATGTCGGCGTTGGGTAGCGTGTTGAGCAAGGCCTGATCGGTCTGGGTATTGAGGCCGGTGGTGTCGCCCAAGACGGCGAGTATTCTCACTTTTTCAGAGCGGGTGCCCGGATAGCTGACCTGCTGATAGTCGAGAGAGCCAATGCCAACTTCGGCCTGTCGGTAGCGCTCAAAAAACTGTAGCTCGTACCAGGGCAGACGCTGTAGGAGCGGGTCTTGTGTCTGGAGTAAAATGCGGACGGCGTCTCCGGGGTTGAGCTGCTCTAGCAGCTTTTCGCGAATGGGGCGAAAGGCGTCGCTGTTGAGCCATTGGTGGAGGCGATCGCGCAAATCACGGCTAGCCGCACGACAGGTTTCCACCTGCGAAATATTAGAAATGTTAGTGGCACCGCTGTGAGCTTCGAGCCGGTAGGGTGAACCTAAAAGCCAGTAAGACTGCCGCCAACGCTGATAGAGATCAGGCAGGTCAGGCGCGGGCAGCAGATGAGCTTGAGTCTCTACCTGAGGGGTAGTACCTTCTTCGCCAATTTGCACGGTAGCTATATAGCCAGTCTCAATGCTGCCGGGACCAATTTTAATGACAATGCGTTTGTTCACAACTGCTGCTCTAAAAATTAAGACCCTGCTTTTCCGTACCTATTTTCTGTACCTGTTAAATGATAAACCGCTCCTCAAAAGAAGCCTCTTCCATACTGACTCGAACTCCAAATACCTCCCCTAGCTGACCGCTCAACCGCAGCTGAATATAGTTGTCAATATCTGTTGATGTTGCGCTTGTAAACGGATTGTCATCTTCATCGAGTACGGTGAGCATCAGTCCGTCGGGCAGGTAAGGAGACTCTCCTACGGGCCGCACCTGCAAGAGGATGTCTATGCGATCAACTGCGCGGTCAGCTGCTTGAGAGAGGTGAATGACCAGGGCGACTTGGACTGACTGACCTAGCTGCAAACCCAGGTCAATAGTTTTGGCACGACTGACGGCGATCGCTGGGTCACGGCTAGCCAAGTCAGCGCTGGTACGGAAGGCAAAGCTGGTTTCGGCTGGGTTAATCAGCGCATCGACCGTCTGCCAGCTGTCAGCGATCAGACCCTGTGTCCATTGG
>JBBSNR010000205.1:0-5777 GCA_038260635.1 Phormidesmidales cyanobacterium | reverse complement strand
TCAACTGACTATTTTAAGCAGTTGATGGCCGAAGCCGATGATCTCAGAAATTTTGACGATGAGTGGAGTTAACCCATGGCCGAAGTTGTATTAGTCCATTCCTTTCGGGGAGGAACCGGAAAATCTAACACCACTGCTAATCTAGCAACTGCGATCGCCCTCACTGGCAAACGGGTGGCAGTCGTCGATACCGATATTCAATCTCCAGGGATTCATATTTTGTTCGGCATGGAACAAGTGAATCCACAAGCCACCCTCAACCAATATTTGTGGGGTAACTGCTCGGTGGCCGAGGTCGCCCATGATGTTAGCCCCGATGCAGTGAAACAGAATCAGGGGCAGATGTTTTTAGTGCCCTCAAGTAGCGATGCGGGCGACATCACCCGTATATTGCATGAAGGCTATGATGTGCGCCTGCTTAAACGAGGCTTTCGCGACCTGATTAAAGCTCTCGATTTAGACTATATTTTCGTCGATACCCATCCGGGGCTCAACGAAGAAACCCTGCTGTGCATTGCGGTGGCAAACACGCTAGTGGTAATTCTGCGCCCCGATCATCAAGACTTTCAGGGCACAGCCGTGATGGTCGATTTGGCCCGGAAGCTGAAGGTGCCGAAAATTTTGATGGTGGTAAACCGAGTCATGCAAAACTCTAATTCTGAGCTGATCCGTCAACAGATTGAAGCAAAGTACGAGACGCCTGTTGTGGGGGTATTGCCCAACTGTGACGAAATGATGCAGCTAGGCAGCAATGGTTTGTTCTCACTGAAATATCCTGACCATTCGCTAACCCAGATTTATCAACAGGTGGCCAATCAGGTAATGGGTAGTTAGCGCGATGAAATCTTCCTCCAGTGATTCTCCATCGCGCCGATTAACGTTCTACGCCCAAGTCCTTCAGGAATTGCAGCCCAGTCGGCTTGTCCCCACGCTGACAGCGGGGTTAATTACCGGCGTGCTGCTAGTGATTTACGCCATTTCAATGGCGGCACTGATCTTCACTGGCCCGCTAGTCGAGTTTGTTCCTATTGGCATTGGCTTAGCGCTCTTTACGGCTATTGTCGTTGCGGTCATTGTGGCGTTGACTAACTCTATGCCGGGCATCGTCATCATGCCCCAAGATTCTCCAGCCATTATTTTGGCGATGATGGCAGGGGCCATTGCCGTCCAAATTCCAGCTTCCGATCCGGCCCTACTACCAACGGTGATTATGGGGTTGGCGATCGCCACTAGCAGCGTCGGCATCACCTGCTATCTACTCGGCGCTTTTAAACTCGGCAATTTGATTCGCTTCATTCCCTATCCGGTCGTGGGCGGCTTCCTGGCAGGCACCGGCTACTTGCTTGCGCAAGGTGCTTTCAACGTGATGACAGACCGGTTTTTTAACCTGGCTGATTTACCGACCCTGCTAGCTCCAACCATGGTCATACGGTGGCTACCCGGTTGCGCCATCGGCCTAGCTTTAGTTCTGTTGCTACGACGTTACAACAATGTATTCATCATGCCGAGTGTTCTCGTCGGCAGTACCCTCGCCTTTTACTCGATCCTGTGGCTGACCCAAACACCCCTCAGCAGTGCTCAAAATTTAGGGTTGCTCTTCGGCGATTTTCCCGAAGGTGGGCTGTGGCGGCCTCTGCACTGGTCAATGTTGAGCCAGGTAAAGTGGACACTCATTTTTGGCCAAGTCGATAAAATTGCCACTGTGATCCTCCTGTCGGTAATTGCCCTTTTACTCAATGTGTCGGGCATTGAGCTGGCTGCTCGTCAAGACATTGACCTGAACCAGGAACTCCAATCAACTGGGGTTGCTAATCTGCTAACGGGCCTGGGTGGGGGCATTGTAGGTTTTCATGCGCTGGGACTATCTGTTCTAAGCTGCGTCAAAATTAATGCCAAGAGTCGTCTAGTAGGGGTGCTCGCGGCTAGTATTTGTGTCATTACTCTGCTGCTGGGCGAAACGCTAGTCACATTGTTTCCAAAACCCGTACTGGGTGGCGTTGCCCTATTTTTGGGCTTAAGCTTTTTGGTAGAGTGGGTCTACGATGCCTGGTTCAAGCTGCCTAAAACAGACTATGGCATTGTTATTCTGATCCTTTTCGTGATTGCTACGGTCGGTTTTTTACAGGGTGTCGGCGTGGGCATTGTGGTTTCTATTGCGCTGTTTGTCGTCAGTGCCAGCCGGGTTAACGTTACTAAATATGTCCTCTCCGGTGCTACTTACCAAAGCCATACAGCCCGCAGCCTACCGCAAGCCCGTATCCTGCAAGAAGAAGGCGAGCAGATTCACATCCTCAGCTTACAGGGCTTTCTCTTCTTTGGCACCGCAAACGCTCTGCTAAATCGAATCCAGGCGCGGCTAGCAGATACTACCTTGGTGCCGCTAAAGTACGTGGTGCTTAACTTTCAATCAGTAAACGGTCTAGATTCATCTGCTGTCCTTAGCTTTGTCAGGCTCAAACAGCTCTTACAGCAGGAAGATATTAAGCTTGTATTCACCCATCTTAGCTCGGCTACTCGCACCCAGCTCAAACGCGGGGGGTGTTTGCTACCCGAAGATCCGGTTTGTCAGATGTTTCCCGATCTCGATCGCGGCCTAGAGTGGTGCGAAAACGACCTGTTAGGGGTCATTCCGTTGAGAAGAGCGCGGTCTTTGCCGCTACTGATTCAGCTCAATGACTTATTTCAAAATCGTGACCATGCGGCTGAATTTATCGACTATCTAGAGGAGTGGGATGCTGAAGTTGGAGAAGTTGTCTATCAACGAGGGCAGATAGCAGATGCGATTGACCTGATTGAGGTAGGCGAGGTGACGGTATATCTAGAAGGACAGGACTCCCACCGCATTCAAACGCTGGGAGCCGGTAACGTAGTCGGGTCGGTAGACTTTTTTCGCCATGCTGAGCATCAGACCTCTGCCGTTGTAGAAGCTTCTAGCACCTTATACAGATTGTCTACCGAAAGTTTTGAGCGGATGCAGCAAGAACAGCCCGAAGTAGCGGTTGCGTTTCAATCGGCGATTATTCAGATTTTGGGCGATCGCCTCACTTATGCATACAAAGAGATTGCCGACCTCCTAAAGTCCTGACGAGTTTTCTGTCTTGTGGCTGCTAGAGTCTGCTGACTTACAAGACATCTGAATTTTCCCCAATTAGCTCGAATTATTTAAAATCTCATCACCCAATTTTCCTGAACTTTACCCTCAGTTTGTCTGTAATACTATAGAGGAGTTGCAAAGCAAAAAGTCAGCGCTGTTTCGTTTGTTCTGAGAGTATATGTGTGAGTCATAAGCGCAAACAATCAACTTAAAAAACAAATTCAGGCCATTAGCCTAAAAAGGAGAAAGATAATGACAACTACTTATTATATCGTTGCCGATATGAGTAGAGCTGTTGAAAGCAGAGGCATCAAAGAATCTGGAAGCAGTTTCGAGTGCCCGGAGTATATGGTTTTAGTCGGGCGTAGCCACAGGGGTGACGAAAATGGAACAACGTACTACAGATCGGCGTATATAGTGGTAGATCAAAATGTCAAAGGAGAATCACCGCAGATCGAACTTATAGACCATAAGTGGGAAAGTGCTGGTAAACAAAGCCGGTTGGATTACAAAGCACCAGATGGCTGGGTGATTACCGGACGTAGTCATCAGGGCGATGAGAACGGAGTAACTAACCTTAGAATATCGCGTGTAAAGATCAACAATACACTAGTCCAAACCGTTAATGAAGTCACGAGTGACTCAATGAATGAAAATTCTACTCATTACGATACACCCGCAATTGGCAACCTAAAGTCTTGTATTACCGGTATGAGCCATAGTGGTGATGAAAACGGCCAGTCAACGTATACCTCCAGGCTTCTATTCTTCTCAGCTTGAGAATCTCTTGACACAAACCACGTTCGGCCTGGAAACAGACATTCTTTAGCAGCGCTTTGCTGAGTCTCACTAGCCTAGCTCGAACTAATGCAGGTACAAACGTTCCACCAAGGCATTGCTAAGAGACTTTTTGAAAACCTTCTCACCGCTAAACCGCAAATGGGAATCGCCTAGCAATTCGTCTGCAAAATTGTAATTAAGCTCCTTTAACTTTAAATAGGGGACATCATCATGACAGCAACAGTGACTAGACTAAGAATTGGCTCTCATGGGCCTGAAGTAGTTGACTTGCAGCATCTTCTGCTTTTGCGAGGGGGCGCTACTCCCGACAGTATGGGACCAGTAGACGGCGATCTCGGGGCAAAGACGCAATTAGCGATACAGCAATTTTTGAAGAGTCAAGGGCTTGAGCAGCATAAACTAGACGATGAAGAGGAAGTTTATATTCCTTGGGACAAACTAGCCCATCCGATGGAATGGCCATCGCAGTTTACCGGTAGATTTTTGCGTCAGGAGTTTGGTATAGATGGAGAACTTCAGCAAAAACTAAAGTATTATGGCTTTTATCAAGGCGCTGTTGATGGCGACTTTGGGCCAAAGACTCATGAGGCCGTTATCAAGTTTCAGCAGTTTGGAGCGCCAGTCACCAACACTGAGGGCGTCATTGGCCCGCTCACCTACAGCGCACTGTTGAGAGATCCTGACTATGCTATTGAGCTTCAGCAAAATACGAAGTGTAGCTTTATTACAGGCGATCGCGTCAACATCCGCAGCGGCCCAGGCAAACAGTATCCGATAGTGACTCAGCTAAACCGGGGCGACGGCGTGCGAGCCCTGCAAAGAGAAGGTGACTGGGTTCAGCTCACCGCTAGAGTGTATGGCACTATTTCCAATGAAAAATTTGAGCCACTTGTTAACAATCCCTGGGTAAGCAATCAATACATCAACGGCTGTTCTGAAGATCAGTTTGATATGTGGCGCGCTTAAGCACTTTTCACAGCGTGAAAATTTTCAGCGCCTTAAGCTCAATCAGGCCAACGCTTACCCGTCTTCTCAATAGCCAGCCAGCAAAACGACCGGAGTAATCGTGAAAAAATTAATCAAAATTCTAAGTATTGACGGCGGCGGTATTCGCGGGCTAATACCGGCAATGGTACTTGCCGACATTGAGGAAAGAACAGGCCAGCCGATTTCAAAACTCTTTGATCTCATTGCGGGTACGTCAACTGGAGGCATCCTCGGGCTTGGATTGAGCATGAATGACGGATGCGGGAATCCAGAGTTTTCGGCCAAGGAACTCATCAGCCTTTATAAAGATAAGGGAAAAGAGATATTCCCTCAAGGCACTTGGAGTTCGGCAGTCCAGCATCTTTGGCGGGGATTTGGGATCTCCGAAGAAGTCTATTCTCATCGGGGTTTGGAAAAACTGCTAAAGGAAAAATTTGGAGAGGCGACCCTGGAAAATACGCTCACCCGAGTGCTGATTCCAGCCTACGACATCGTAGATGGAGAACCCCTTTTCTTAAAGAGCTGGGAGGACGAACATAAGGCTGTAAAGATACGAGATGTCGCCCGCGCAACAGGCGCAGCGCCAACCTATTTTGAGCCCCATCAAATAAAAATATTGCACAGGATGGCAGACTACAAAAAACGATATAAGGATAAATATGCCAGAGAAGAATATGAGAAGACCATCGCTGAAGTAGAAATCGGTGGGGAGACCCTTATCCAAAAGACTCACACTCTCGTTGACGGAGGCGTATTCATCAATTCTCCTGCGGTTTCGGCCTATGCAGAGGCAAAGCGAATCTTTGGAGCCGCCCAAGATATCTTGGTGGTTTCACTTGGCACTGGCCAAATCAATCCTAAGGTGACTTATGAAAGCGCTAAGGGCTGGGGTATG
>JBBSNR010000204.1:0-5798 GCA_038260635.1 Phormidesmidales cyanobacterium | reverse complement strand
GATTAGCCGCTCAAAATACTGAAAAATTAAAGTCTCTTTGCAATGAGATCAAGGCACAGGCTTTTCAGTGCGATGCCTCGCAGCAAAATGAGGTTGAGCAGCTTTTTACTGACTTTGATAATCGCCTTGGCTCGCCTGATGTAGTGGTTTACAATCCTAGCTACCGCACGCAGGGATCTCTGGTTGATTTGAAGCCTGCCGATGTGGAAAAAACATTGGCAGTTACAGCCTACGGCGGTTTTCTCGTAGGTCAGCAGGCCGTGAAGCGAATGCTCAAAAAGGGGCATGGGGCTGTTTTGTTCACAGGGGCTTCTGCGAGTGTGAAAGGCTATGCGCTTTCTGCGCCTTTCGCCATGGGTAAGTTTGCCCTGCGCGGGCTAGCTCAAAGTATGGCCAGAGAGCTAGCGCCGAAAAATATTCATGTGGCTCATTTTATTATTGATGGGAGCATTGCCTCGCCTCACCGACAGCAGCCTGAGGATAAGCCGGATAGTTTCTTAGAACCAGATGCGATCGCCCAAACCTATCTAAACATCCTCATGCAGCACCGCAGCGCTTGGACATGGGAAATAGAGCTACGTCCCTGGGTCGAACGGTTTTGAGCCGAGTGATCTGTTCTCCTGCCCTATTCACCGCACAGCAATAGCATCTGCTTTGACAGCTTATTTAGAAGTCGGAATTAAACATCATGAATCTTACCTTGAGCTTAGAGGCTTAGAAAAAATGAAAACCATCGTAGAGATTATTGCTATTATTGCCATTGCTGCTTTTGCTGGCAATATGATTAATATCGGCATGAGCTATGCACGCTATTGGCAATCGCTTGAGCCAACTGCCTTTACGCAAAATTTCAAGGAAAAATTTATCCCTTATCTTTTACCCCCCACAGCAGCAACCCTTTTGCCTGCTTTAATTGCAACACTTTTGTCTGTTGTTTTTAATTGGGGAGATCCTACAGCTCGATTGTTTTGGCTAATTGCTTTAGTGGGATTGTTGCTTACTATCGCAATTACGCTAGCTTACCATTTGCCAGCCAATCTTGGCTTCATTGAACAGAAGTACAGCGCAGCAAGGGCAGCCAGCAAGTTACAGACTTGGGTGCTGTTGCATTGGGTGCGCGTAGCGGTAGCGATTATAGCCGCAGCATCTGCAATTCTAGGTTTTCAAGCGTCGTGAAGTGAGTAAAAAAACGTGAATAAAAGAACCTGGACGTAACCTATATGAATACACCATCCCATGCCATTATCAACCTGGCTATTTTAGGGCGCAAGGCTCGCCCTGAGTGGAACTGGCCGATTGTGTTGGGGGCGCTCATTCCAGATTTAGCAATGTTTGTTTTTTATGGCTGGGCCAGAGCGATCGCAGGCATGTCAAACGAGCAGATTTGGGATGTCGCCTATTATCAACCGTTCTGGCAAAACACCTTTGATTTTTGGAATTCGATTCCCCTTGCACTGCTTGGAATTGGGCTGGGTTTGGGCTTAGGACGCCAGAAAAAATGGCGCAGGATAGGCGCTACGATTTCCATTTGCTGCGCCAGTGTCCTACTCCATTGCTTAGCAGATCTTCCTCTCCATAGAGAAGATGCCCATCGTCATTTCTGGCCACTGAGTAATGTCCGCTTTGAGAGCCCAGTTTCTTACTGGGATCCAGACCATTACGGCAATCTCTTTGTCTTATTCGAACTTGGACTGGTACTGGTACTCAGTATTTATGCTTTTCGGTTAATCCGCTCACGGTGGGGCAAGGGGATATTAATCTTCAGCAACACTTTTATGCTGGCAGCTTGGAGCGTGTTTTACTGACCTAAATTTTGGCGATTTTGATCGATCAGAAAATGAAAATACAATGTAAGGAGCTCAAAGTTTCAGCATGTCTACTCTTGTATCGCCCAAGCAGGTGATGGTTTCTGGTGCAACTGGCTATGTTGCCGGCTGGCTAATCAGATGCCTCCTCGAAGCCGGACATCACGTCCATGCCGCTGTACGCAACCCCGCCAATGAGCAAAAACTGGCTCACCTCAATGCACTCCAAGCGGATTTACCCGGCACCATTACCTATTTTGCGTCCGATTTACTCATTGAAGGTTCGTATGCCGAGGCGATGGCTGGCTGCGAAATCGTCTTTCATACCGCCTCGCCATTTTCTCTAACAGTCAAAGATGCCCAACGAGAACTCGTTGAGCCAGCCAAACTGGGCACCCGAAATGTGCTTGAGCAGGCAAAGAAAACGCCATCCGTCAGGCGTGTTGTGGTCACTAGCAGCTATGTCGCTGTCTTTGGGGATAACGCCGATTTCTCAGAGGCCAAGAAGGAGGCGAAACAGGAATTTTTTAAGGAAGACAACTGGAACACCACGTCCTCGCTAACACACCAGCCCTATGCCTTCTCAAAAACCGAAGCAGAAAAAGAGGCTTGGCGAATTGCCCGAACGCAGAATCAATGGCGGCTCGTCACAGTCAATCCCGCTTTCGTCATGGGGCCAGGAATCAGTCCCTATGCCACGTCTGAGTCCTTTGGCTTTATGAAGCAACTCGCCAACGGCACGTTTAAGAGCGGCATCCCCGACTTTGGGGTGGGCTTGGTAGATGTCCGCGAGGTAGCCGACGCTCATCTGGCCGCTGCGTTCATACCAGAAGCTGAAGGTCGCTACATGATCTCTGCGGCGAACAGCAGCTTTCCCGAAATCGCCCAGATTCTTCGCGATCGCTTTGGCGATACTTTTCCTTTTCCTAAAGGGATTGCACCCAAGTGGTTAATCTGGCTGATCGGCCCGATGGTTGACAAGACACTATCTCGCAAGATGATCGCTCGTAATGTCGGTTACCCAGTCAAACTCGACAACAGTAAGAGTATTCGAGAGTTGGGCGTGACCTATCGTCCGGTGCAGGAGACGCTCACTGATATGTTTCAGCAGTTGATTGACGAGGGAGTTGTTATTCCTCAGAAGTTGGTTTGACTGCTGAAAGCACAGTTCCCGAACCCAACGCATCACCAGGTACAATACCTTGTAATGATTCATGACTAAAACTTCCCTAGCTGAGCAAGACTGGACTTTTGGTGGAACCTGGCCTTACCAACCGCGCTGGTTTGATAGCGTTGATGGACGTATGCACTACATCGATGAAGGCCCACGCAATGGCCGACCGATTGTGATGGTGCATGGCAATCCGACTTGGGGATATTTGTATCGCCACTTTATCGCGGCGCTAACCCAAGCAGGGTATCGAGCGATCGCCCTCGACCATCTCGGATTCGGTCGTTCAGAGAAGCCGGATAACCCAAAGCTGTATCAAATTCCTCGTCATGGAGGGCGTTGTGAAGCGTTACTCGAATCTCTGAATTTGCAGGATGTGACCATCATTGTGCAGGACTGGGGTGGCCCCATCGGGCTGACTTGGGCTGCCCGACATCCTGAGAGAGTGTGTAGTCTCGTTTTGCTCAATACCTTTGCTCATCGCCCGCCGGAGAAAGTTGCATTGCCATTGCCGCTGCGGCTGTTCCGTCAAAGCCCGCTAACGATAAATTCAATGTCAGATCCAACAATACTCCGGACACAATTAAGAGACCAGAATACCGTAGTCACAAAGGCTCTGATAGTTGGGGTAGGATTTAATCAAAGTCTTGTCCAAGGCTAAGTTGTGAATAAACCGCTCAAGTAGATGGTGATTGAGTCTCTGGCGTTTGTACGAGGCCATAGAGAAGACAAAAGGCTCGTCGGTATTCCGCTGCTGATAAGCTTCCCATTTTGCCAAATTCAACGCGGTCAGCGCGGCATTGAAATGAAAGTCAAGCTTCTGTTCGCTGCGTGCCTGACAGTCGGTGAGCCCCGTGAACTGTTTTGCCTCTCTAAAGATGAATTCAATATGCCAGCCATCAGTAGGTTTTTAGCATTGTCGTCTCAGACTGGCCAGGTGAAGTAAAATGTAGTGCCTTCACCCACTTGAGAAGCAATCCGGAGAGTGCCCCCCCGGTTTTCGACAATTTTTTTGACAATAGAAAGCCCGATACCGGTGCTGTTAGGCTTGTCGGCTGAGAGCGTTTGGAAGATCTTAAAGATATGCTCGTGGTAATCAGGATCTATTCCTGGCCCGTCGTCAGCTACTGCAAATTCGTAGTGGCTAAATTTGTACTGATCACTGTGGCTGAGCTGCCGGGCTGAGACGACGACTTTGCCATCTTTGCGGGTGTGGTGCTGGTAGCTGTTGCTGATGAGGTTGCTAAAAACCTGCTGTAGCAGAAGCCGCTGAGTCTCTATCGTAGGCATACCCTCAGCGATGTGTACCGTAAACTGCGGCGGCAAGTCCAGTGCTTCTACTACATCTTGCACCAGCGCTTCTACTTGGACAGATTCAATCGGTGTCTCGCCGCGATCAGCTCTAGAATATTGCAGCAGGCCGTCAATTAGGGCGTGCATTTTAGCGACTCGCGCCTGTAGCAGGGTGATTTGTTTACCAATGGCGCTGTCGGCGGGAATGTCTAAATCTTCGGCAATCCAGTCGGAGAGATTGTTAACGGCCCTGAGCGGCGCTTTGAGATCGTGAGAGACGATGTAGGTAAATTCGTTGAGGTCTTGATTGCGTCGGGCTAGGGCGATGTTGAACTGGCTGAGGGATTCGTTGGCGATCGCCAGATCCCGATTGCGTGCCATAATTTCCCGATCAGCCTGACGATAGAGATAAAAGGCCACCCCGTAGCTTGCCAGGCTCAAAAGCACAGTCGCCGCTAGCAGCCGATTAACAAACTGCTTAACGCGCTGCAACCGATCTCGCCGTATCTCCAGCAGCTGCTGTTCTTCAGATTTGAGACTATTTATCTCGGCCCTGAGGGTATCCATATGGGCTTTGCCCTCGTTAATTAAGCTCTGAAGCCGGGAGGCGGGCGCGGGTAGCTGAGTGCTGATCCGACGATCTAACAGGCGGCGGATCTCCTCCAGCAGGTCTAGATATTCGTCTACATCGGCCTGAATAGCGGCTAGTCGCGATCGCTGACTAGCGCTACTGGCAGTTAGCCGTTCGAGCTTGGCCACGCGATTGGGAATGGCACGTTTGGCCTCCTCATAAGGCTCTAAAAACTGCGTATCTCGGGTTAGCCCGTAGCCCCGCACGCCAGTTTCTGCATCGACTAGCAAAGTCAGCAGCTGATTGCTCTCTTTGAGCGTTTCTTCAGTATGAATCACCCCATCGGAGGCAATGCGCTCCTGCCCGCGTGACCAGCTCCAGTTGATCAGAGATGAGAGCGTCAAGAGGGTGGGCAGCAATAAGATAAAGGCACCCCGCCGCGTAATCGAGAGCTCATGCCAAAATCGACGCATAGCCATGCAGACCGAGCTAGTAACGTTCAGCTATGCTAGCACGGTTGATTTGGCCAAATGCTGAGCCAGTTTCGCTCTATCTTTATTCTCAAGCTTGGTTACGGGCACGGCTGAAAGTCTACGCAGCCGATTTGGGTAGGTAGCGGGGTGGCTTCGCCGGTGAGCGGCCAGCCATTTTTCTCAAAGGTGTCTTCTATTCGGCGCAGGCGATCGCTCGTCAGCGGGTGGGTCTGCTGCCACTGCGCTACCGATCTGAGCGCTCCCCAGTCAAATTCTCTCGCCTGCGCCCGCTCAAAAAAACCGAGGCTGTGGCCGCCGTGGCGGTAGTGGGCCATGATTAGCGTGATCGCATAGTCATCGGCAGCGGTTTCTTGCTGGCGGCTGTAGCTGAGTTCGGCCAGGTTCACCGCCCCAGGAATGGCCCCCGATGGCGACCCCTGCCCTAGACCCAGCAGGCTATTGAGCGTGATGAAAACCAGCGATCG